>CAYJHL010000011.1:0-23688 GCA_964369585.1 uncultured Treponemataceae bacterium
GAAGAACTTATGCAAAATGAAGGTATTGTGCGTAATAGGGCAAAGATTTTAGCAACGATAGCGAATGCAAAAGCATTTTTAGAAGTAAAAAAAGAGTTTGGTAGCTTTTGTGATTATATTTGGTCTTTTACAGACAAGAATGTGTTGAGACAACCTTTTGATGGCAAAACTGATCGAAATGAGTTGTCGAATACTGTTTCAAAGGATTTGAAAAAAAGAGGGTTTAAATTTATGGGGACAGTTACGTGCTTTTCTTATCTAGAAGCAATTGGAGTTATGAATAATCATGCTCAATATTGTTTTAAGTGGAATTGCTAGACAGAAAAAAAAGACCCTCGTTATAAGTGTCTTTTTTAGCCGTATGGCAAATGTTGAAAGGCTGGTGAAAGGCAAAGAAGAAAAGCTTTGAAGTAAACCTCACCATACACTTTAATGATACTCCATAAAGAAGCATAAAGCAAGCTTTTTTTTGCAATATTTCGCATTTTTTGCTATTTTTTTACAAATAATTGAATATTTTGTAATATTATGATGCCTAAATTGTTTTAGGATGTAGAAAAAAAGGAGTTTTTGCATCCTAGAACAATTATTTTTTTTGTATTATTAATCAATATGGACCTTTGGATAATTTTCTTTTATAAAAATCTCACAAGGCACAGTAAATGATAGCTCGGATGGATATTCGTCTTTAAGAAGGCTATTGAATATTATTTTCATTGTCTGATAACCTTGTGTGTAGGGATTTTGCCCAATAGTGGCATCAATATATCTTTCTTCCAGGCCGACTGAAATAAATTGTTGCACATTTAAGGTGATTATTCTGCATTTTCCTAAAAGGCCCTGCTCTTGCAGTGCTGTAATTCCTCCGTCACTTACAGAAGTTGCATACCATAGCATTGAAATCTTAGGGTGGTTAATTAAGTACTCTTTTACGTCTTTATAGACACTGATATCATTGGTGTCATTTAGCTCACAAACATCTGTGAGGTGGATATGTGGATAATCATTTAATAGTGCATTTTTTAGTCCAATTATCTTCTGTTTATGTCCGAGGATTTTGAAGCTTGGAGAAATAACGCCCAGGGTATCTCCATCTCCATCTGATAGCATATTAAAAAGACCTGCTACCATTCTACCTGTTTCTTCTGCATTATTGCCAATATAAGGGTGTGCATTGGAACATTTTATATCATTAATAAAACAAAAGACAGGAAAACCAGAACTGATAAGTTCATCTATTTTTTTTGCGACTACTGAAGTATTAATGGGTGTTATCGCAATAGCATTAATGCCCATGCTCATTAATTCGTCAATAATTTCCAGCTGGTCATTTGCATCAAAATTTTTTGAAGAACGTACTATTATTTCAATGCCAAAATCGCTAAGCTCTTTTTTTGCTTGTGCTATCCCATTTAGAATTTCTGTATTAAAGTACGGCCCCTTAGTATGAAATACAACTCCAATCTTCATAGAACGCACTTTTAATGCTAGTGATTTAGCAGAAAAATTGGGTACATAACCCAATTCCTTAATTATTTTTTTTATTCGTTCAGCAACTTCATATCTTACATTCCCTCGGTTATTTATTACCCTGTCCACCGTTCCAACTGAAACTCCAGCAATCTCCGCGATTTTTTTTATTGTTAGCGACAAAATTATTTCCTTAAAAAAAATTTTTCAAATTATAGCACGCTTATATAAATATTGCAAGAAAAAATATGAATGTGTACGCAAACAATGTTTCTGTTGCTTTGTATATGGATGCATCGTAAAAATGAAAATAATTATAAAAAAATACTTGCATACAATATTTTATGCAGGCTTAATAATTTAAAAAAATGAGTAAAAGAAAAAAAAGCAAAAGCCTCCGAAAACTATCCATGTTTTTCTTTGTTTATAAACATTTCCATAGTGCTGTTGTGACTTTGTAAAAAATACAAAAAAGAAAAAAAAGACTTGACAGATTGAAAAACTGGGTGTAATCTAATATTACTAATTGTGTGCGCACACAATTAGTAAAAAAATATGTTTGATTTTTTTGGAGGAAAAAAATGAAAAAACAATGTAAAGCAATAGGTATTGCTCTATTTATCTCTGCAGTTTTTGTGCTAGGGTGTTCTAGTGGAAAATCTGATGCTCCTATACGCATAGGCACTATGCCCGCATCTGTAGGCGTTCCTGTCCAGTATGCTTATGATAACGGCTATTTTGAAGAGGCTGGAGTTGAAGTGACTATTGAATTATTTCAAACTGGGGCTCCTATTAATGAAGCAATGGCCTCAGGAAAGCTTGATTTAGCCTTTACTGGTGGAGCCGGCATATTTCCATTAGCAAACGATACCTGTGTATTACTATCAGAGTTGGATACTGCAGGAGGAATGGCTATTTATGCACGCAAAAACTCTGAAGTAGTTGGAGCAGGACAAAACCTTCCTGAACGACCTTCCGTGTATGGTTCTGTAGAAACATTAAAAGGTGCAGAAATCTTGTTGCAATTAGGAACAGCAGGTGAATTAAACGCACAAAAATACTGTGACTTGTTTGGCTTAGAGAGGAATGAATATGAGCTAATCC
Source organism: uncultured Treponemataceae bacterium (assembly GCA_964369585.1). Classification (GTDB taxonomy): domain Bacteria; phylum Spirochaetota; class Spirochaetia; order Treponematales; family Treponemataceae; genus CAYJFX01. The sequence goes on from CAYJHL010000011.1 coordinate 2,575, forward strand.
ATATGGATGCAGGCCCTGCATATCAAGCAATTTTAGCAGGTGAAGCGGATTTGATAGCGGCTTTTCCTCCTTACTCTTTTCAGTTAAAAAATAATCCAGATTTTGTAGAAGTTTGTAACTATGAGTCAGTCTTACAGTATGAAATTAGTGATTCGACTGTCGCAACAAAAAAAATTATGAAAGAAAATAGGGAAGCTGTTGTTAAAGTATATGAAGCCGTTTGGAAAGCTGTGGATGTTATGGCTGACGATGCAGCAAGATATGATTACTCTATGAAGTTCTTTGCAGACAACGGGCGAACATATACTGATGAAATGATGAATCAAGAAATGGAAGTACGCCGTTATCGAACTAGGGAATTACTCACAGCAGATAATTATTATTTCGGACAATCGTATGTAGAACAAGAAGACTTTTATCATACTCAAGGAAAAATCCTTGATGAGCAGCTTGGAAATATTGAAAAAAATCTTGATCCAAGTGTTCTTAATGAAGTTCTCGGCATCACAATGAAAATGCCGTAATTCTATTTCCTAACGAAAAAAAGATATAACAATTCAAAGTGGCTCTTTTTTAATTATCTCATTAAAAGAGAGCCACTTTTTTTAAAGCGATTTTTGCCCGAGGTGGTAGTAATTGCAATAAAAAACGTTTTATGCGAGGAGCTAATAGCTATGCAAGAAAAAAAAATCGATAGATACACAATCATATCAATTATAAGTGTATCTACCTTTGTATTATTATGGTTTTTGTTTAGTAAAACAGATTTTGTAAACACGCTAATGACACCAGGACCTGATAAAGTGGTAAAGGCTTTGCTTACAAAATTTTTCGATCCAAGGCCTGATGGAAATGTGATGATGACACATATCTTTACATCATTGCAAGTTGCTCTATCAGGCTATGTAATTGGATTAATAGTTGGTATTCCACTTGGTATTTGTATGGCCTGGTTTAAAAGTTTTGACTACACTGTGAGACCTTTGTTTGACCTCATTAAGCCCGTTCCGGGAATTGCATGGATACCATTGATGATCACCTTTTTTGGTATAGGATTGTTTTCCAAGGCAATGGTTGTGTTTCTCTCGTCATTTACAGCTTGCGTAGTAAATTCGTACGCAGGAATTAGGCAAACAAAAGCAGTGCATTTATGGGTTGGAGAAACCTTTGGATATTCAAATCTTCGTACACTATTTAAAATTGCAATCCCCACATCGTTGCCGATGATGCTGACAGGGATGAAAGCTGCATTAGGAAATTCATGGGGAGCACTTGTTGCAGCAGAGCTTTTAGCTTCAACAGCAGGACTTGGATTTATGATTCAACAAGCTCGCAGCTTGATGCGTGCAGATATTATAATTGCAGGTATGATCGTTATTGGAGTTGTAGGTGCGTTGCTTTCAGGAATATTAACATTAATTGAAAAACTAATATTAAAGGGAGGCAGATGGTAATGCTTAAAAATAAAAGCGAAGAAATAAGAAAAATAGTTCTTGCCTGTTCAGCAATTTTAGGTTTTTTAGTTGTCTGGCAATTATTGGTTATGACAGAAACACTGGGTAAAATTCTTCCTGGCCCTATTCCAACAATTCAGCTTTTGATTTACTCAATGAGCAATAAAATTGGAGAGAATACAATATGGGGACATATTCTTTGGAGTTTTTCAAGATCTATGACTGGGTTTTTTATGGGCAGTTTTTTAGGTATATCTTTGGGGCTTTTAATGGGGAGATATAAGCTAGTAAGGGCAATTATTCGTCCTTTTACTGAAATGATTCGACCTGTCCCTCCTATTGCTTGGATATCTCTTGCAATTTTATGGTTTGGCTTAGGCGAGTTTATGAAATATTTTATAATTTTTATTGCGGTCTTTAATAACATGTGTATTAATACGTATATGGGGTACCAATCGGTTGACCAAGAGCTTCTTGGTGTTGGGAGAATGCTCGGTGCGAGTGAAGCAGCTTTGTTCAAAACGGTGATCCTCCCAGCAACGGTTCCATATATTTTTGCTGGCGCTCACGTTGGCATCGCGACCTCTTGGGCTGCCGTAGTTGCAGCTGAAATGGTGCGTTCATCGGAAGGATTGGGTTGGATGGTTGTTGCAGGAATGGATATAAACGATGTTCAACAAATACTGGTAGGAGTAATGGCTATTGCTATTGTCGGCTTTTTCCTTGCTGCAGGTATGAGAAAGCTAGAAGATAAATTATGTGAATGGAATGTACGAGGGGTATGATGACAAAAACAATGATAAAATGTGAAAGTGTACACATGTCTTTTCCTGTAAAAAATGGAAATTTTGAGGTTATTAAAGACATTTCACTAGATATAAAAGAAAATGAATTTGTTGTACTGTTTGGTCCAGGTCAATGTGGAAAAACAATTATGGCAAATATTATTTCAGGTTTACAGATTCCTACGAGTGGAAAGGTGATTGTAAACGACAATGTAGTTGAAGGTCCTGGGCCTGAACGTGGTGTTGTTTATCAAACAATAGCTCTTTTTCCGTGGCTCACAACAATGGGTAATGTTGAATACGGTCCAAAAGTTAGAGGTTTTAACAAAGAAAAAAGAAGAGAAAAGGCCCAGTATTTTATTGACTTAGTTGGGTTAACAGGTTTTGAAAATACTTATCCTGTTAAATTATCTGGTGGAATGAAACAACGAGTTGGAATAGCGCGAGCATATTGTAATGATCCATTAGTTATGATTATGGATGAACCTTTTGGTGCTTTAGATGCTCAAACCAGATATTTGATGGAAGAAGAATTGGAAAAAATCTGGCAAAAAGAAAAAAAGACGGTTGTTTTTATTACAAACAATATAGAAGAAGCCCTCTTTTTAGCGGATAGAATAATTGTAATGTCAAATTGCCCTGCTACCATAAAAAAAGAATATGTAATTGATCTTCCTAGGCCAAGAAATATGGTGTCAAAAGAATTTTTGTCTCTTAGAAAAGAAATTAGCGATATTGTAGACATAACGAGGTAAAAATATGAGTAAAAATAATGAAATAAAAGTTGAAGCAAAAAATTTAACAAAAAAATTTGGAGATTTACTTGTCCTTGATAATATTTCATTCGATGTAAAAAAGGGAGAGTTTCTCTGTGTTGTAGGGCCTACTGGATGTGGAAAAACAACATTCTTAAACTGTTTAACTAATCTATATAAAATTACTGATGGAAGTATTCTAGTTAATGGTGAACCAGTAAACTTAAAGAAACATAATGTTGCATATATATTCCAAGAGAATTCAGTTATGCAATGGTTGACAGTTGAAAAAAATATTGCATTTGGACTTGCAACCAAAAACTTAACAAAAGAAGAAAAGCAAAAAAGTGTTGAAGAGTTTATGGAAATTGTTGGGTTGACTGAATACAGGAATTATTATCCGCGGCAGCTTTCAGCTAGTATGATTCAACGTGTTTCAATTGCTAGAGCTTTTGCAAGTCAGCCAGAGCTTTTGCTAATGGATGAACCGTATGGTCAGTTAGATTTGATATTGAAATATAAACTTGAAGATGAGCTTATAAAATTGTGGGAAAGAACGGGAACAACCGTGATTTTTATTACGCACAATATAGAAGAGGCTGTGTATATGGGAAACAGGGTACTTGTATTAACCAATAAACCAACAACTGTGAAAAAGTTTATTGATATCGATATTCAACACCCCCGGGATATTAGTTCCGATGCTTTTGTATCTCTTAGAAATGAAGTAACAGATTTGATTAAGTGGTGGTAAAGATGAATAAGAAAAAAAATATAATAATACTTTATAGTGACCAACATAGCAAACGTACTGCAGGTTGTTATGGAAATAAAGAGGTTATAACTCCACACCTTGATAAGTTGTCAAGAGAAGGTGTGACAATGGACAATGCATATTGTAATAACCCTATATGCACACCCAGTCGAATGTGTATGATTAGTGGACAGTATGCTCATAATTTTGGTTATTACGGATTAATGGGGAAAAAACCTGAAAATCTTCCAACAATGTTTGGGCACTTTAAAAAAGCAGGATATAAAACAGCGACTATTGGCAAAATTCATACTCCTGCTCAATGGGTGTCTGATGACTGCGATTATTGCGCTGATGGTTATGGGTTTGAAGTCCCAATCACTCTTGAAAATCTTGACCAAGAAGAAGGTTGTCAAGGAATCAAGGATGATGATTATGCAAAATTTTTGCATGAAAAAGGGCTATATCATGATCGCGATGATAAAATAATTCACGAATGGTATGATGCTCATGGTCATTCTCAAGGACAATGTGTAGATGCTAGAGTAAGTAGATTATCGGAAGAACTTTCATTTGAAAAATGGTGCGCCAACGAAACAAATATGTTCATAGAAAATACGACAAAAGAAAATGCACCTTTTTTTATTTGGCTAACAATGCCAAGACCTCATCAAACCTATGCTCCGGCAAAAAAGTTTTGGGATATGTATGAAGGAGTTGACTTTGATTTGCCACCAAATAAAGATAATGACATGTCGGGACGTTCAAAAGTTGCACAAGAACAGCAAAATCATTTTCAAAAGGATAATTCATGGATGGCTTTTGAGCCAAAGAATTTTGAAGCTGCAAGAAAGCGTGTTTTACGAGGTTATTATGCTTGTGTTACTCAAATGGATGATGCTATTGGGCAGGTTATGGCAAAGCTTGAGGAATTACAGATCGCTGATGATACCATTATAGTTTATACGACTGATCACGGTGAATTTGCAGGGGAGCATGGTATGATAGAAAAAGCTCCAGGAATTGGCTTTAATTGTGTAACATCAATTCCTATGATATGGAAATACAAGGGATGCAAAGCTGGGGAACGACGGCAATCAATTGTTGAAAGTGTGAATATTTTTCCTACCCTGTGCCAGCTCACTAACACGAATCAACCGAACTGGGTTGATGGGCTAAGCGTAGTTGATGTTTTAGAAAATGATACAGAAGTAATGGATTGTGCTGTTTGTGAATTTCCCTACACAAAGACGATTCATACAAAACGTTTTAAGTTAACTCAGTTTTTACCAGAGTTTCACGATGGGAAAGATCATGGAGAATTATTTGATATTGTTAATGATCCGTGGGAACTGAACAATCTGTACTTTGAAGAAGGTTACCAGAATGTTGTTCATGAACTCAGATATAAATTGTATTGCTGGCTTGTTAGAACATCGCGCGCTCATACGGCTAACCCAAAAATTCCTATGTTTTCAAAAGAACTTGATGTTTCCTCTGGCACAACATGGGATTTAGCAGAAAACGTCGGTGTTCTTGATGATGATGGGAAAATAGGAGCAAATTTTTTCAAAAATATGATGAGTCAGGGTCACAAAAAATATTTATGATGGTTCAGGACGTTTTCGAAACTTCTGGTGGCATAAAACTCCCTTTTAAGATGTATTATCCTACACAAGTGGATAAAGAGATTTCTTACCCACTTGTGGTTATGTATTTTGGGGGAGGTTGGAAGACTGGAACGATTGAGCAATTTAGAACTCAGGCACTTGAATTATCCAAAGAAGGGTACATCGTTGCAACCCCTTACTATCGTGTTTATGAGTATGATCATACTATGATTGATACTGCCTTGAATGATGCTGCATTCTTTTTAAAATATATTACAAAGAATGCAGCGCAACTATATGTTAATACTGAAGAAATCTTTTTATCTGGTGCTAGCGCAGGAGGTCATTTGGTATTGGGGCTGCTTTTGTTTAATGATTTCCAATGTACTATTGAACCTAAAGGCATTATCCTTTTTAATCCTGTTGTTGATACAACAAAACAGGGATATCAAAGTAAAGCCTTAACACTTATTGATGGAGAGGGGGAGCGTTTTTCGCCTTTTCATCATTTAAAAAAGCTGCCTAACACGATAATTTTCCATGGAACAGCAGATACTACAATGCCATATAACAGGGTGAAAAGTTTTGTAGAGAAGTGTGAAAAACTTGGTACGAAAGTATGCCTTAAAACATACAAGGGGAGGGAGCATGGTTTTTTTAACAAAAATAAGGATACCATAGAAAAAGACTATTATGATGTGTTAAATGCAATTCAAACCTTTCTGAAGGAATGTTGAAAATTTCATTGATCAGTAACAGATTAATAGCATTAGTGATAGTTATTGGTTAGTAGGTTATTTAGTCTCCTATTCGTATGTTTTTTTGTAAACAAAGACTGATAGATAAGCGTCGCAAAGATTGTTGCAATCATATTTTTGAAAATATGGGACCCCTATAATATTTAATAGTCTTAGCGTATTAATTTTTTTATTCTCATGGCTTGCTGCACTCATTCAAATACCACATATCCAGCCACTAATTGGTGCGTTCTAGTTTTTGCGACATGAATACCATTACCTTTTCTTTCGTAGATGATTTCATGAAAGATGTGTTAATGTAATGAAAATGGTATCTGTGGATCTCAATATTTGTATTAAAAGGATTTTCCTTTTAATACATTTTTAGACAGAAGAGTATCTATTAAATATAAGTTCTTATTCAACTTTTTATTGACAGCAAGAATTTTCTGTGTTATGATTTTCATTGTATTATCCCATTGGAGGATTTTACATTGTGAGGGAAAAATGTTTAAAATAGGAACCTTAGCTGATTGGTTTGGGCTAGGCCTTATCGAGGGGATAAAAGAATCTTCAATTTGTGGCGCTTCTGGAGTACAAATATATGCTTGGAATGACCTTAATCCGGAAACTGTACATTATGATACCGTTAAAGAAGTTCGGTCTGTAGCAAAACAATACAACCAAGAAATAGTAGCACTTTGCGGTGAGCTTGGCGGGCATGGATTATCTATACGCGAAGATAATCCTTCAAAGATACAGTACTTAAAATCAACTGTTGACATGGCTGTTGATTTAGAATGTTCAATTGTAACAACCCACATTGGGATAATACCTGAAGATACTGATTCTGAAACATACGCTGTGTTGCTTGATGCTTGTAGTGAGGTTTCGCAATATGCACAATCGAAAGGTGTATTTATTGCAGTTGAAACAGGACCTGAGCCTGTTGAGCGACTTTGCTCTTTTATTGATGCTTGTAAAGGGTCTTTAAGTGTAAACTACGATCCTGCAAATTTAGTTATGGTAACTAATGATGACGAAGTTAAAGGGGTTTATACTGCTGGTTCAAAAATTGTACACACTCATGCAAAGGATGGAATATGTAATTTTTTTGCAGGGTGTGAAAAGGTATACGGAATTTTTGCAGATGGGGGGATAGAAGCTTTGAATTCAATTTCAACATATTTTACGGAAACCCCTCTAGGAGAAGGCAATGTACGTTTCCCTGAGTATCTAAAAGCCCTAGAGGATGTAGGATATAATGGTTATTTAACAATTGAACGAGAGGTAAGTAAAAATGCACGCAATGATATTAAAATGGCTGTAGATTTTTTGCGTTCTCTTATACAATAAATGACGTAGTAAAATAAATTAATGTATATAAAAAAAATTAGAGGAGTTAGAATATGATGAAGTTAGGTGTAGTATCTGCAATTTTACCTGATTATACGTTTGAGGAAGTTGTTGATTATGCAAGTTCAATAGGGCTAGAGTGTATTGAAATGTGTTGTTGGCCTAAGGGTAAAGCAGCTAGACGTTATGCAGGAATAACACATATTGATTTATCTGAAATAAATGATGAAAAAATTGCATATTATAATGAATATGCAAAATCAAAAAATATTACTATTAGTAGTTTGGGGTACTATCCAAATGCTTTAGACCCAGATGAAGAGGCTTCAAAAATAGCGGTTGATCACATTATGAACCTTATTGAAGTGTCTTCAAAAATGGGCATAAATATGGTTACTACCTTTATCGGAAAAAATAAATCTTTATCTGTTGAAGATAATCTAGAGCTTTATAAAAAGATATGGACACCAATTATTGCCTTGGCTGAGAAAAAAAATGTTAAGGTTGCTATAGAAAACTGTCCTATGTACTACACAAAGGATGAATGGCCAGGTGGTAACAATCTTGCGAGTACTCCAGCTATTTGGAGAAAGATGTTTGAACTAATAGACAGCCCATGTTTAGGTTTAAATTATGACCCTTCTCATCCGTACCTAATAGGAGCAAGTTATATAAAACCTGTATATGAGTTTAAAGATAAAATTTTCCATGTGCATTTTAAGGATATAAAAATATATCAAGATAAAGTGGATGAGTATGGTATGTTTTCGCATCCGTCACTTTGGCATTCGCCTAAATTACCAGGGATGGGTGGTGTAGATTTCGGAGCCTTTTGTTCTGCATTAAACGACATTGGTTACAAGGGACCTGCATGCTTAGAAATTGAAGATAGAGCATATGAGAGTTCAATAGATGATGTGAAGTCTGCGATTGAGCAAAGTTATCGTTATATGAGACAGTTTTTATAGAGGGCAGCAAATTGAAAAAAATAGGACTCGTTGGCTATGGAGGAATGGGAAAGGTACATCTAGCCAATTACAAAGAAATTGCAGAGGCTAAAGTTGTTGCAATTTGTGATGGTTTCATTGATTCCTCGGCAATTCCTGATGATATACAAGCATATTCATCAATGCACGATATGCTCAGTAAAGAGGCGCTTGATGTTGTAGATATTTGCACTCCTACATTTTCACATAAGGACGATGTAATCACAGCCTTAACTGCAGGTGTAAATGTTATTTGTGAAAAGCCGTTATCACTTTCATTAGATGATGTAACCGAAATTTTTACATTAGCAGAAAAAAAAGGTGTAAAAGTATTTGTTGCGCATGTACTTCAGTATTCAAAAGATGCAATGATGCTGCGCGATATGGTTCAGTCAGGTGTTTATGGGAAAGTAATTTATGGGTCTTTTCTTCGGCTTTCGGCCTATCCCAAATGGGCAAAGGATGGATGGCTTTTTGATAAGAAAAGGAGCGGAGGTGTTCCGTTTGACTTACATATACATGACCTTGATTTGATAGTTAGTTTGTTTGGTTCTCCTGTAGAGTCTACTGCACATTCTTGTGGAGTAGGTGATGATCAAACAAATCGTTTGTACTCTTTTACCTATACGTATGAAGATAAGGTCATAACAAGTGAGGCTGCTTGGTTAGGATCAGAGGTTCCATTTAACAGCAATTTTAGAGTTTGCTTTGAAAAGGCAGTGGTTGAATTGAAAGATGGGCAATTGGTGCTATACACTCCAGAACGCGATGTTGAAATACTTGATAATTCTGAAGATATTCTCATCTCTACTGGAATAAACGTTCCCCCGACAGGGATGTTTTATAGGGAATTAGTCGATTTCCTAGGCCAACTAGATGATGACTACGTTGGGTGTGCAAGGAAAGAAGAAATAAAAACAGTTATTGATATTCTTGAAAAGTTATAATTTTCACAGTTTTTTACTAAAAAAAATGAAAATTTAAAACTTGACAGCTCAAAAAAGCTGTGTTATAGTTTTATCTGAACATACGCAACCTGTAAGAAAGTATACTTACGTTAGTTTACTTCTGATGTGTTCGTATTAGGATATGAAGAAAATGCGTCGCATTATCTTTTAATAGTTATTTTGGAGGAAAAAATGAAAAAGTATTTTGTTTTACTTTTGACCTTGGTTCTACTTGTAACCTCTGTGTATGCTGGTGGAAGTTCTGATTCAAAGGGGCTACGAGTAGCTTCATTGAATGCTGTTGTGGAAGGGAATCCTTACCGCGCAATGTATGAAGATCAATTAGCAGAATTAAGTGATGACTTAAAAGCTAAAGGGATTATTTCAGAGTATACTACTTATGTAGCAAACTCAGACCCAGCTCTCGAAAGACAGTATTTAGAACAAGCAATCAATGATGGTGTTGATATCATTATTGTAAACCCAATCGCAAATGGTGGATTAGATGACTTAATCACAATGGCAAAAGATTCAGGTATCGTATATATCAATGCTGATAATATTTATGATCACCCAGATGTAATCAATGTTGTTGTTAACCAAGCAAAATGGGCAGAAATTCAATCAGATTTCGTAGTTGAAACACTCGGACCTGGAAGCAAAGTTGTTCATTTCAAAGGTATCGAAGGTAACTCAGCAAGTGAAATTCGTGATGCTGTATGGACAAAAGCATTTGCAGATGCAAACATTGAAGTTGTAAAAAAAGTGGCTCATGGTTGGAATGATACTGTTTCTAAAGATCTTATGAGTGAAATTATTTCTTCTGGTATTGAATTTGATGGTATCATCAATGAAGAATCAGCTAATGGTATCTTAGATGCTATTGAAGAAGCAAACATTCCTTATCCTGGAACAATCAGTTCATCTGAAGAAGTTGCTTGGATTAGAAGAATTGCAGAAGTAAACAAAGATGCAAAAAATCTTCCTTTCATCGTTGTTGAAAACCCACCTGGAATTGGTGCAACAGCACTTTCAATTGGTGTTGCTCTTGCAAACGGAAAAGAGTTCAAAGATGATGTTGGAAACGATGGTGTTATCATGTACGATCCTCAATGGGTAATGACATATGAAAACATGGAAGAAAAAGTAGCTGAATTAGAAGGACTACCTGATTCTGTTTCTGTTTCAAATTATCTAAATTATGAAGAAGCTTTAGACGCATACTTCAAATAATTCGCTATTGCTGCAAGCCTGTCTTAGGCTTGCAATATGTTTTTTATATAATGAATCATTTCGCAAAGGCAAATATTTAATGAAATATTTGCCTTTGTCTTGTAAAAAGAAGATGTTGGATGTGCAGTATTGCACTTGTGTTTTTATTGAATAGGGGAGGTTACACATTGCTAGAAATGCGTAACATAACAAAATCCTTTGGTGCCGTAGTTGCCTTAGATAAGGCATCGTTAACTTTGCAAAAAGGCGAAATTATGGCATTGCTTGGTTCGAATGGTTCTGGAAAATCCACCTTAGTAAAGGTTCTCCATGGACTCGTAAAGCAAAATGAAGGTGATATATTCCTTGATGGAAATAAGGTATCAATAAAAAATTGTACCGATGCAAGGAATCTTGGCATAGCTGTTGCCTATCAAGATTTAAGTTTAATTCCAAATATGTCTGTACTAGATAATATTTGTCTAAATATTGAGCCCGTAGTAAAGCTCGGCGTAATTGATAAAAAGAAAACTCAAGAAAAAGCGATGAAATATCTTGAGATGCTTAAAATCGACGTTAATCCTAATGATTTAGTATCCTCTTTGCGTCCCTCTTCTCAGAGTATGGTTGAAATAGCAAAGTCCTTGGCCCTTGAGCCACGAATCTTAGTGCTTGATGAAGCAACTGCCTCATTGCACTCAGATGAAGTTGATATTCTATTTGATTTATTAAAAAAATTAAATGCAAAGGGAATGACTGTTGTCATGGTTACGCATCGCATGAATGAAATTTTTAGATTATGTAACCGTTGCACAATTCTAAAAACAGGCGAGACTGTTTTAGAATCTGATGTAAGCACTGTCGATGTAGATGAAATTGTGTTCCATATGACAGGTAAAAGGCCTGATAAGACGACACATGCAGCGGAAGAATCAAAAGATCATTCAAAAGAAAACCCTGTATTAGACATAAAAAATCTTTGTATTACTCGAAGGTTGACAGGGGTGAATTTTACTGCATACAAAAATGAAATTGTGGGAATTGGAGGGCTTGATGGTCAAGGCCAATCTGATTTTATACGGGCAATATTGGCCGATGTAGCACATACTGATGGACAAATTCTATATCAGGGAAAAGAGGTTCGGTATAAAAATACTGCTGATGCAATTTTAGATGATATTGGATTTATCTCTGGTGATAGAGCAAGGGAATCAATTTTCCCAATTCGTTCTGTTGCTGAGAATATTTTTGCAGGAAATACAGCAAAAGGTTCATTGTTCTCATACTTATCTTCCAAAGAAGTAAATACTTTTGCTGGAAATGCAATGAGAGATTACAATATCGTAGCTGGTAGTTTACAACATCCCGCAAATTCTTTGTCCGGAGGAAACCAGCAAAAATTGGTTGTTGGGCGTTGGTTAGCACTTTCACCACAACTACTGCTTTTGGATGATCCCACTAAAGGTGTTGATATTCACTCAAGACGAGAAATACATACTATTTTACGAAAATGCGTGGATAACGGAATGTCGGTTATCTATGTATCCAGTGATAACGAAGAATTACTAGAAATTTCTGATAGAATATATGTGTTTTATGAAGGGCAAATTAGTGCAGAGCTTTCTGGCGGTCATAGAACGGAAGAAAAGCTTGTAGCCGCTATGCTTGGAATTAATAATCAAGGATCACATAACAATGAATAGTAAAACATTAGATTTTAAGAAATCGCCTGCGTATTCAGGTTTTATTTTATGTATGGTTGCGCTTGGATTTTATTTATTGGTGCAATTTATATATAATCCAGGTCTATTTTTGAGTATTAGAACATATAGAAACTTTATTACTCTTTTTAAAAGCTTTACACCTCTCATTTTGCTTACTATGGCTCAAGGGTTACTGATGATGTTGGGATATATTGATATTTCAATAGGTATTCAAATGAGTTTTGCAAATGTTTTGGCAGTTCATATGCCCTCAGCACTTGGATTACCAACATATTTAACATGGGTAATTGTTGTTTTAACATCAACTGCTTTAGGCGTCTTTAACGGAGTAATAATTTCTAAGTTGAGGATTCCTCCGTTACTTGCAGGTTTTTCAATGATTTATATTGTAAAAGGCATAAATCTTTTAATTGCACCGAAGCCAGGTGGAGACGTTCCTCTCGAAGCAAATAAGTTTTATTCATACACAATATTTGGCTTTATTCCAATGAGTTTAATTATAATAGTTGTAGTATTTTTAGGTTGGCGCTTTTTGAGTAAAACACGTTTAATGAAACAAATTTATGCTGTAGGTGGAAATGAACGAAATGCATACATATCTGGAATAGATACAGTTAAGACAAAGATAAAAGTATATGCAATCGCAGGGTTTCTAACAGGATTAGCAGGAATTTGTTATACTGCTGGTTATCTAACGGGTAATCCAATTACTGGTGAAATTTATGGACTACAAACTATTAGTGCATGTATCCTTGGTGGTATTTCACTTGCAGGAGGATGGGGTACGATGAGTTGCGCACTTTTTGGAGTAAGCTTTCAAATATTAATACAAAACAGTGTACCACGTATATTCTCTCTTATTACAAGAATTAATGGGGAAAACTACAATACGTATTACCATAACCTACTTAGTGATACTATAATTTTATTTGGTTTAGTTATAACCGTGCTTATGGTAAGTAGAAAGAAAGAGAATCTCACATTGGGTATAAAAAAGCAGTTATTGGGAGGAGGAATACATGCAAAATAATATTAGTTTAAATGCAAAAAACTTCTTAAAAACGAATCAAGCAGGTGTTGCTCTTATTATTGCTGCTCTCATTTTTGTGGCCACAATAACTTTGAACCCACGCTCATTGAACATAAATACTTTTGGAAGTATTCTTGCTATAACATCTATGTTAATTTTGGCTTCAGCAGGCCAAACACTGGTTGTTGTCTCTGATGGGATTGATATGTCTGTTGGGGCAAATATGTCTATGTCTGCTATTTTAGCAGTTACACTAATGCAAGGGACTGATAGTATCGGTCTGTTTCTTTTAGCATTTGTAGTTTGTAGTGTTGTAGGTATAATAATTGGCTTTTGTAATGGTATTGGTAGCGAGGTTATAGGTTTGCCACCTATGGTTGTTACCTTGTATATTGCTAATATTATAACACGCTTACAGTATGTAATAGGAGGAGGAACTCCTGAACATACTAGTGTTCCTGATTGGGTAAAAGAGTTTTTAACATTAAGACTTTTTTCTGTACTGCCTGTAGTTGCATTTTTTGCACTTGCCTATTTCTTTACAATGCATATCCTTATGGGTAAAACACGTTATGGGCAACAATTGTATCTAACAGGAAACAATAAAAGAGCAGCTCTCTTAACGGGTATAAAGACTCGGAAAATAAAAATACTCAATTATACTATTGCGGGGCTTCTTGCTAGTTTTGCAGGCTTTATTGGTGCTGGTAATTCGGGTTTCATAAAAAGTGGTATGTTTGATCCGATGACCATGGAATCAATTGTCGCTGTAGTTGTTGGAGGTGCTTTGCTTTCTGGTGGCCGAGGGAAGTTTACTGGTACACTAGCAGGAGCTGTATTATTGGTTGTGTTAAGTAATTCGCTTGCTGTTTTACAAATAAATGATAGTATGAAAAATCTTATCATGGGTGTTGTATTAATAGTAATACTTAGCCTTTACAACCGCGCAAAACCAATCAGGATGTAAGGTGGACAGTATGGAAAAACAAAAACTTTTAGAATCGATTAAGGCTGTTATAAAAGCTCCTAAGCCACAAAATAAAAATTTAAAAATAGGCTGTATTGGCGCAGGATTTATTATGGAAGATTGTCAGCTTGTTGCTTATAGCGATATGGGATTTTCTGTGGAGGCAATAGCATCTCGTACCCAAGAGAAAGCTAAAAAAGTTGCAGAGCGTTTTAATATTCCAAAAGTGTACCCTACATGGCAAGAAATGTTACAGGATGACTCTTTAGACATTATTGATATTGCAATTCCCCCTCATGAACAACTCTCTGTTGTTCGAGAGGCTGTAAAGCATAAAAATATTAAAGGTATTCTTTGTCAAAAACCAATAGCGATGAGTCTTGAAGAAACAAGAGAAATTATTCGCTTAGGAGAAGAGAGCGGCATAAAAATAGCGGTTAACAGTAATATGCGTTATGATCAATCCATGCGCGCCTTAAAGTATTTGTTAGACGAAAAGCTCTTGGGTACACCAGTACTAGCTACAATTGAAATGCGGGCAATTCCTCATTGGCAAACATTTTTACAAGAATATAATAAGCTTGAGTTATTTGGTATGGGAATACACCATATAGATATCTTTAGATACTTATTTGGTAATCCAAAATATATTACATCCCTTTGCAGGAAAGATCCAAGAACTCAATTTGAACACACAGATGGTATTACGCAATATACGTACCAGTATGAAGATGGACTCATGGCTACATCTCTTGATGATGTATGGGCCTGGCCAAATGATCCTTGTGAAAAAGACATTTATATTAAATGGAGAGTTGAAGGAACTGATGGTATGGCAACAGGGACAATTGGTTGGCCACTGTATCCAAAACGTGAACCAAGTACACTGAAATTTACATGTAAGTCATTCCCAAATGAATGGATTGAGCCTACATGGGAAGAAGTATGGTTCCCAGATGCATTTCGAGGAACTATGTCTAGTCTTATGGTTGCTATAGAAAATAATGCAGAACCAGAGATTAGTGCAAAAGACAATATTGCAACAATTGCATGTGTGGAAGGTTGTTATGCCTCTATAAGTGAAAAGAAAACAATAGAGCTTGATGATATATTAAAGAAGTCATAATAAAAGGAGAAAAAATGATTAGCGTAGGTATTTTTACTGGATATTATCCTTATTCAATTGATGAAGTTATCAAGAGAATAAAAAAAACTGATTTTAACTGCGTACAACTCGATGTATCTTTTAAAGATTGCGATGCAACTAAAGGGGAACTAACAAAAGCAAAAGCGCTTGAGATAAGAAATAAATTTCGAGATGCGAATTTACCAATTATTGCAATATCATCTTACACAAATTTTATACATCCGAACCCAGAAAAGCGAAAAGCAAACATAGAGTATATAAAAATGATGATGGATTTTGCTCGAGACTTAGGCTGTCCATATGTTGCAAGTGAAACTGGAACATACAATGAGGATAGTGATTGGGTATGGAATGATATGAATGCAACTGAAGAGGTGTATCAGGAAACATTAGCAATAATAAAAGATATTGTAGCGCATGCTGAGTCTCGCGGTGTAACTTTTTTAGTTGAAAATTATGTAAACAATGTTATTGGTACTGTAGAGCAAGTACAACGACTTTTTAAAGATGTAAACTCAAAGCATATTGGTCTTATTTGCGATCCAACAAATTATTACAATGATTCAAACATTGATTCAATTGATGCAGAGTTGCATAATATATTCGATAATCTTGCTCCATATATGAAAATTGCCCACGCAAAGGATTGTATTAGAGCTCAGAGTACCGAAGAAAAACATGCTGATATTGATGCAGATGAGTCACACAGTTTTAGAGGAGCTGGAGCAGTCGAGTTGCCTGCAGCTGGGCTTGGGAAACTTAATTATGAGCTTTATGTTGAGTTACTTGCAAAACACCATCCAAATATGCCATTAATAATTGAGCATTTAGACGAAAGTGATATTGCACGAGCTAAAAAATTTGTAGACGATACACTAAAATCTGTTGGTGTATAAAATAATATAGAAAGGAAAGAGTTATGTCGGAAAAAATACGCGTAGGTGTTATTGGTTTAGGCTTTATTGGATTAGTTCATGTGGAACAATTGCGCCGATTGGGTTTTGTTGATGTAGTAGCTGTTGTAGATACAATAGATGCCGAAGCAAAAGCTGCGAATATAGGGGTTCCTAAGGGGTACTCGGATTATAAAGAAATGATTGAAAAGGAAAATCTTAGTGCAATTCATGTTTGTACTCCAAACTTTTCTCATTATGAAATTGCTATGTATGCTATGGATAAAGGCTTGCATGTATTGTGTGAAAAACCACTTTGCTGTACGATCGATGAAGCTCAAAAAATGGTAGCAAAGGCAAAGGAAAAAAATGTTGTACATTCAATGAATCTAAACTGCAGATTTTACCCAATGGCTTACAGAGCAAAGCAAATGGTTGAGTCTGGAGAAGTTGGAAATATTTATACTATTCACGGTGGATACTTTCAAGACTGGTTGTACTTAGATACTGATTATTCTTGGCGTGTAGATTCCTCTGTTAGTGGAAAGAGTAGAGCTTTCGCCGATATTGGTTCACACTGGATTGATTTAGTTGAATTTATTACAGGTCTACGTGTTGTAGAATTATTAGCAGAGTTTGAAACATTCCACAAAACACGAAAAAAGCCACTTAAGCCAATTGAAACGTATTCAGGTATGGCACTTCGTCCTGAGGATTATCAAGAAATGCCAATTGATACCGAAGATTTTGCAACAGTTATCTTTAAATTTGAAAACGGTGCAATAGGTTCTTGTAATGTTCATCAAATGTTTGCTGGTAAGAAAAATCAAATGCAAGTATCTATAGCTGGAAGTAAATGTTCTGTGCAATGGGATAGCGAGAACTCAAATGAACTTATTGTTGGACACAGGGAAAAAGCAAATGAAACATATGTAAAAGATCCTTCAATCTTAGATATGAATACACGGGGTGTTATTTCATACCCAGGTGGCCATGTTGAAGGTTTTCCAGATACTTTTAAACAGAACTTTAATCAAATCTATACAAAAATCAAAGATCCAAGTTCGACAAAAACTGACTTTGCAACATTTGAAGATGGCCTAAGAGAAGTTGTTCTTTGTGAGGCTATTATCGATAGTGCAAAAGAAAGAAAATGGGTTAAAGTAAAATAAAAATATAAAATTTAGAAAACAAAGGAATATGAAAATGAAACCAACAAAAAAAGCATCAGAAATGACAGTAAAGGAATTAGCTCAATACATTGATCAGTCAGTACTTAAACCAGAATTCACAGAAGAAGAAATAAAAAAATATGTGCAAGAAGGTATTGATTACGGGTGTGCTACTGTTTGTATAAATCCATCTGCACTTGATATTACATCAAAAATAACTGCAGGTACCGACACGAAGATATGTGTAGTATGCGATTTCCCATTTGGACTTTCAACGACTGCATCAAAGGTTATGCAAGCAGAAGAATATTGTAAACGTGGAGATGTATTCGAACTTGATATTGTTGCAAACTATGGATTTTTAAAAAGCCATAAATGGGATGAGGCAAAGGCTGACATAAAAGCTGTATGCGATGTTTGCCATAAATACAATGTTGCAGTAAAAACAATTATGGAAAGTGACGCTCTTACTCTTGAAGAAGTGCAAATGGCTACAAAAATTTTCATGGAAGCAGGCAGTGATTTTATAAAAACTTCTACAGGTTTTTACACAGGAGGAGAATGTGTTGGGGCAAGCCCAGAAATTATAGCAGAAATTATGAAAATTACAGATGGAAAATGCAAAGTTAAAGGCTCTGGATGTATTAGAACTCGAGAACACTTTTTACAACTCATTGATATGGGTATTGATAGAATGGGCATTGGTTATAGATCTACTCCAGAAGTACTTGGTCTTGATGGGAAAGAAGGATGTTCATGTTCTTCTGCTCCTGGCGGATATTAGGATAAGGTGAACCCCTTGACAGGAAAAGAAAAATTACAAAAAGCCTTGAGTCATGAAGAGGGTCCAGTTTTAATTGATGTTGGAGGATTCCCAACAACTGGGATGCACTGTACTATTGTAGAGAATTTGCGCAACCATTATGGTCTTGAAAAAAAAAGTGTTAAAATTCAAGAACCAATGCAAATGCTCGGTGTAATTGAGGATGATTTAAAAGAAGTTCTCGGAGTGCAAACAACATCATTATGGAACAACTATGATATGTTTGGGGTAAAAAACGAGAACCTAAAAGAACATAAAACTCTTTGGGGGCAAACGGTATTAGTTTCTGAAAATTTTAATGTTTCCTATGATGATGCAGGAGATATGTACATTCATCCAGAAGGTCGGCTTGATGTGAAACCTTCTGGGCGCATGCCAAAGTCAGGCTATTTTTTTGATGCCTTAGATCGTTCTCCTGAATTTGATGAAGATACATATGATGTAAAAGATAATCTTGTCGAATTTGGTGATATAAAAGAAGATACATTAGATTTTTTTGAAAGTGAAGCAAATCGTTTAAAAAATTCTGATAATGCTGTGCTTGCAAATTTTGGAGGAACAGCAATTGGAGATATAGCACTCGTGCCAGGAGTAAGCCTTTTTGAACCAAAAGGAATACGCGATGTGGAACAATGGTATATGGCAACTATTACCATGCAAGATGAGTTGCATGAAATTTTTTCATATGAGGTTGAATATGCAATAAAAAATCTTAAGAAAATTTCTGAGAAAGTAAAAGATACGGTGCAAGTAGCATACATTTGTGGAACAGACTTTGGAACACAAAATGCTCCTTTCTGTTCAAATGAAGTCTTTCGTAACTTATATGCTCCACATTATAGAAAGATAAATGATTGGATACATGCTAATACAAATTGGAAAACTTTTAAGCATTCCTGTGGAAGTATTACCCCTTTAATCCCAGAGCTTATTGAAGTTGGGTTTGATTGCCTTAACCCTGTTCAATGGACAGCGAATAATATGGACATGTCTAAACTAAAAAAAGAATTTGGCAATGATGTGGTTTTTTGGGGTGGAGGAATCGATACTCAAAAGACACTTCCCTTTGGGACTCCAAAAGAAGTGTACGATGAAACTATTGCGTGCTGTAAAAACTTTTCAAAAAATGGCGGATTTGTTTTTAACACGATTCATAACATTCAACCATGTACTCCAACAGAAAACCTTGTGATGATGTTTAATGCATTAAAGGATTTCAACGAGGGCCGGTAGTCAAAATTGTTGAAAAGTCTAAGGTAGAGTAGTTCTAGCTTAGGCTTTTTTTTATAAATTCACTTATTCTGGCTAGCAACTATCTCTAACAATTCCCGCAATATGCTCAGCAAAAACTTGTCCCGCATTTTCATCTAAATGCATGTGGTCAATAGCACTTGCGGTGAGTTTTTCATTACAGTCCCAAAACAAACACTTATGCATTTTTGCTTTTTTCTTAAAGAGTCGTGGAAGTTTTTCAGACTTTTCAACACAACCTGCGCCCATTTCACCCGCAAAAATTGCCGAATAGCAACCACTTTGAATAGTCACAGGAGCAACTACTAAAATTTTAGGCTCGCTTTCCCATACATCTAGAGACTTTGCTTTTATAATTATCTGTTCAAGTCCATCAGCAATGTTTTCTGGCGTTGCAGAGTATCGCTGCTTGCAATCATTTGTGCCAAGCATCAACACTACCGTATTTATTGGATCGTGCGATTTTAGAATTGTCGGAAGATGTTCTAGCCCATTTAGCCCCTCATTGAGTGGATCAGTAAAAACGGTAGTTCGACCATTGAGACCTTCTTCCTGAACAATATATTCGCTTCCTAAATTTTCTTGTAATAGGCTTGTCCAGCGCTCATAATCATTAAACCTCTTTTGGGTTCTTATATCATAGCCCCAAGTATTCGAGTCGCCATAACAAACTATTCTTTTTTTATTTTTCATAATTATTTCCTCATACAATATTGTAACCCAATATCTTATGTAATGCTACCATTTTTTTTGAAATAATTGATAATCTTTTCAAAACAGGTGTTTCAAATATTTAAAAAGCTGTGATATAATTATTATAGAGGTAAAGGTTATAATATATGAAAAATATATCAAGACAAAAAATAGGTCTTCTTTGCGCATTATGCGCTTGTGTTCTATTCTGGCTTCCGATTTATAAGGTAAATACGTACTTTCTGTTCTTTCCTCTTGGAGAAAAAAATATACATCTTGTTCCTAATTTGCTATCTGGAATATGGTCGCTTGGAATAGTGTTTTTAATCTATATCAGAGGAATAATTTCTTTTAAAACTAAGAAAACAAGGCTTTGTTCGATATTAATTAACTGGGCACTTTTTGCAACATTTTTAGAAATTTTTATATCTCCGACAAATGAAAAATCTGGCTACACAGGGGTTGCAAATAACGTAACTCTTCTTATTATAGCTGTTGTTTTTGTGTGTATTTTGATTTTTGGAGTAAAAGAAATCGCAAAGCTTGCGTTGTTATTCTTTATAGCAGGTTCATTTTTTTCAAACTTGGTCATGGTTAGCGAGTCAATGGGGATATATGGATTTATTGCTCTTGCGCTTATCATCACAAGTTTTTACTTACAAGGTAATATTAATATAAAAAACCTTGAGATTGAAACAAAGTATTTGTACGCAAATTCAAAAGTTGAAAGTATTAAGTTGGTAGATTGTGCAAGAAAAGAAATAAAGCCCACTGTATCAAGAATACGGTGAGCTTTATAATTAACCATTCTAGTAGCT
>CAYJHL010000012.1:0-23629 GCA_964369585.1 uncultured Treponemataceae bacterium
GCCGACCCTTCTTCAGCTACAACACTAGATGTATATGAAATTAGCTATCTTCTTTCAAAACTTACAGTAAAAAAAATTATGGTTAAAGACGTACTAACCGTTCAAGAAACAGAAGTCATCGAAGAAGCAGCACGTATTATGGCAGATAAAAATGTTGGCTGTCTTCCCGTAATGAAGGATAAGTCTATTGTTGGAATGGTAACTGAAACCGATCTTTTTCATACAATGATTGAAATGTTTGGCGCCTGGCACCAAGGTGTACGCATTACGTTTGAACTCGATGAAAAGCCAGGGCAAATAGCGAAGCTTGCTCAAGCAATTGCGAGCCAAAATGGAAATATAATATCATTAATTACAAGCGAAGGTGTAGATGTAAAGCATAAGCGTTGCACCTGTAAGGTAGTAGGGATTGATATTAAAAATCTACAAAAAATTATGGATGATATGAGTGCGATAGTAGAAGACATTCGTTAAAAAGACTCTGCATCTTAGCGATATTTATCTACACTATTACGCATAACAACACTTGGGATACTATGAAAGAAAGAATGATTATTGATGGCATAGATGCCTTTTTACGCAAAAACTATGGCGAATTCTCTGTGCAATCAATAAACAGGCATTTGCGCCTACTATCTATAGATTTCTATGATTTTGATATCCTTTCATATGTTCGCTCCCACCCTCTTGTCTTCACTATAGGCGAAAATACTTTTATAACAAGAGCTTCCGTATTTACCGATGCGTATTTTAGTATTAAACCTTCAAAAATTGAAATATCCCAAGGTCTTTTAATTCCTGGGCATAGGTGTATGCCCTTTGTTGATCCTGATATATATCCACATGAAATTACATTTGTGTATAACTCCTGCTCATTACAAAAAAAGGTTGTACAACTTCCACTAAACGATATAATTGAATCAAGCTTTCTATTTGGGGAAGAATATATTCCGCAACTTTTTGCAGCAGACCCTGCAAATGCATCACACGATTTCATAAAAAATGATTACACATTACCCAATATTGTTGATTGTACAACCATTGATATGAGAGATGTCTATGAGCAACTGCATTTTCAATATGGGGACAGACTTTTAGCAAAGGTTATTGATTGGAATGCAGGAGTAATTGAACTAGAATACCAACAATCACAAAAAGCAAGCCCCTTTGAAATAACAGAAGAAGATGAATCGAGAGATCAATGGTTTAATATACTTGATGAAGCTCTATTACATTCTATTTCGCTGAATGGTCCTCTTGCAGGCATCGAAGAACAACTCTCATATACTTTTTATGCTAATACATCTTCATTATGCACAAAGTTTTGCTGTTCTATTGAAGAGTACATGAACTTAGACCGTTCAATTTCAATTGAATACTATGGAGTTGAAAGTCGTCTATGGAAAAAGGGAGAAGAGATTCCTGCAATAGGAACATGGAATGAAAACCTAAAAGAAACTGATGATTTAATGAATACTTTGTATGAAGAAATTGGCATACCTATCCCTTTTTATATGCTTGATGCATATATTTTTGATGCTCTATTTCATAATGAAAAGGGAGTTATGGGCATTTATAATAAAATGATACCAGAAAAAAATGCCTTATATGAAGAACAGTCAAAGGTTTTTATAAACCTCATACAAGAGAGATATGAAAAACTTGAAAAAAAGTATAATCGGTTTTTAGACTTTGAAACAGGAGAAGTAAGATCCCGCTCTTTAGAACTATATTCTGCTTTGGTTTCATTAATATGTGAACTAGATACATGCGGGCTTCCTGCCTCATCACTGCCCCAACAGCAGCTCGTAATAGTATCACAGCTTTTCTCTCATACAACAAAGTTTATTGAAGCCTTTATGACAGAAGTACATTTATCAAAAGATGATATTACTATGATTAGTTCATCTCTTGATGGCATGACTGAAAGTTTTGATGACGTTTCATCTGAACTTACGCTCGCAATGGGTAAAAAAAATATAGATGGTTTTACAATCATTCAATAATATTTAATACTATTGTATATAGGTACAATAAATAGGAGAAAAAAAATGGACAAAAAGTCACTCGAAGCAGTAGCTCTATCGGTAAGAAGTTTATCGATGGATGCAATTCAAAAAGCAAACTCAGGTCACCCAGGTCTTCCTCTTGGATGTGCAGAATTAGCAGCTGTTCTGTACGGCGAAATAATGAAGCATAATCCTAAGGATTCAAAATGGACAGATAGAGATAGATTTGTACTATCAGCTGGACATGGTTCAATGTTTAACTACTCCATCTTACATCTTTCAGGATACAAGGTTACCCTTGATGATATTATTTCTTTTCGCCAACTTCATTCTGTGTGTGCAGGACATCCTGAATACGGAATAACCGATGGTGTAGAAGCTACAGGTGGACCACTTGGACAAGGTATTGCAATGGCTGTGGGCATGGCTCTTGCAGAAAGCATGCTTAGCGCAAAATTCAATACAGCTAAGCATACAATTGTTGACCACTACACATACACACTTCTTGGAGAAGGCTGCCTTATGGAAGGAGTTTCATCTGAAGCAAGTAGTTTTGCGGGAACAATGAAACTTGGAAAACTTATAGCCTTTTACGATAAAAACCATATTTCAATTGATGGTTCTACTGACATAACTTTTACAGAAGATGTTGCAAAGAGGTATGAATCTTATGGTTGGCATGTTCAATCTGGATCTATGTATGACATTGAGGGTATTGTTTCTCTCGTAGAAAAAGCAAAAAAAGACGATAGACCTTCATTGATTATGCTAGATTCTGTTATAGGAAAAGGAGCTCCGAGCGTAGCAGGAAAAGCAGCAGCTCATGGTGCACCTCTTGGAAAAGAGGGAATAGAGCTCGCAAAAAAAGAACTTGGATTACCAGTTGATAAAGATTTTTATGTTCTACCCGAAGCATACAGCTATTTTGAAACAAAGCAAGCAGATTTTGCTAAAGCTCAAAGTGACTGGAACGCAACCTTTGATGCGTGGAAAAATGAAAATGCAGAACTAGCAAAAGAATGGGATGCGTTCCATTCAGGAAAAGCAATTGCGGATGTGACACTCCCTGAATATAAAATTGATGACTCTTTGGCAACAAGAAATGCTTCAGGAGCTGCACTACTAGAGTTTAGCAAAGTGTATAAAAATTTAGCTGGTGGCGCTGCAGACTTACAAGGTCCAAACGTAACAAAGCTTGCAGACACAACGGACTACAGTTCCACTACTCCTGATGGCCGATATGTTCGTTGGGGAATAAGAGAGTTTGCAATGGCTGCTATGTGTAATGGTATGCAGTTACATGGCGGCTTACGAGCGTTCTGTGCAACATTTATGGTGTTTGTTGATTACATGAGGCCTGCTCTTCGCTTATCAGCACTTATGAAACAACCTGTCATTTATGTTTTAACACACGATTCAATTTTTGTTGGTGAAGATGGCCCTACACACCAACCAATTGAAACATTAGCAAGTTTGCGCTGTATTCCTAACGTACAAGTACTTCGAGCTGGAGACGCAGAGGAAGCAAATCTTGCATGGCAAATGGCAATGGAAAGTACAGAAACTCCAGTTTGCTTAGGATTTACTCGCCAAAATATTTCTGTCTATGCAAAAGATGATCCAGATTGGAAAAACACTGCAAAATGTGGTGCTTATATAGTTCAAAAAGGTGGAGAAAAAGCTGATGTTACTGTTCTAGCAACAGGGTCAGAAGTTTCACTTGCTCTTGAAGCATCAAAACTAGCAAATGGAAAAACAGTGCGTGTTGTATCGGTATTAGATAGAGAATTATTTTTACGCCAAGATGAAAAACTTCGTAAAACAATCATTGGAGAAGGCAGAGTAGTTGTAGCTGAAGCTGGCTCAAAAATGGGATGGGAAGGATTTGTTTCATCAAGCGATGACCTCTTCTGTCTCGATAGATTTGGCGAGTCAGCACCAGGAGCAACCGTTGCAAAAGAACTTGGTTTTACTGCTGAAAACCTTGCTAAAATTATTGCAAAATAAATGTATTAAAAAATACTAAAAAAAAGAAGGGGTTGCAAAACTCCTTCTTTTTTTTACTTTATCATCACCCATGTAGCACCACTGCCACCGAGTACTGCTTTTGGGTGGCCTGATGCGCCCAACATAGAGCTTTGTTCAACAAAAAGTTTTACCATCCGACCTAAAACTGGATTATCTCCTGAATGTATGCCCTTGCCATGAATAATTAAGACTTTTTTACAACCTTTTTGCTTACAACTTCGTACGAAGGAATCTAAATGTCGCCAAGCATCTTCTTGCGTAAAGTTATGTAAATCAATTGTTGCATCAACAGGCAAGTTTTTTGCTGCAGTATGTGAATGGGAAGCTTTAGATGTTTTATATTCTTTTACAAGACTATCTTTATCAACAACACCATATTTATTTAACCAAGCATTCATATCAGTATTTTTTTTGGGAGGTGCAGCCATTTTTACTGGGGCATTTGGCTTTTTGTTTGAGCTCTTTTGTACCGATTTTTTATTCGCTCCTTTTTCCCATTGTGCAAGGATATCTCCAAAATCCATATCTTACTCCTCTCTACCTTTTTCAATAAGAATACACTCGCTTTGCAAAAGCCATCCTTCTCGTCCATCAGGGAGTAAAACTAAATACCAATCACTTACGGTATGCTCTATTTCTACCCGGGTACCTGCATTCAATGTTGAAACAACCTTTGATTCATGCTCTGGAATTGTATATAAAGTAGTTCCATACACTACAGCATGTTTTTGTAATAATGGCCATCCATAAAAAAATGAAAAACCAAGAAAAATGATACCAAGAACAAAAAATAAAGGTGAAAAAGAGGAGTACTCTTCCTCAGATTTTTTTTCAAAAAGCACATAGCGCAGAAAGCCACATAGAACACACAGCAAACCAACAGCAAGTATGCTTTGAATCCAAAAAGAAGAAACTTCATCTGCATTTTCAAGATTTTCTGTACTTTCGAGTTGTCGACGCTTATTTTTTGCATCAAAAGGGAAAAATGCATATTTTTCTTCAATACGTAAACTAGCAAGAGACTGTACTAAATCTTCATTTTGTTCTATTTCACGCATGGAGGATTGATCTTGTGTAACATTAAGTGCATATCGCTCCTCTCCATACGTAGAAGGAGTATAGTTATCCATCCCAATAACATTTACTTCGCTATTCTCTATTGCTATTTCATGCCGGGAACCATTATACGCAATACATGTTACAGTAATATCTGGAAAAGAAAACCTGCCTTGTGAAAAAGGCGTGCATGAAAAACGAGCAATAGGAATAGTTTCCCCACTAAAACTTCTATCCACAGAAGGCAGCTCCATAATAGGATGTTGTTCAATAAGTGCATATTCAGATAAAGAGACATGAATGTATTCTATTCTTTTAAAGTAGCGTGCACTTAAAGTGAAACTACTTTCTTTTAATTGAAACAACGGTCCTTCTTGTTCAATAAAAAACTCTGGAATTAAAACATCAGGGTTCGGAAGCACAGTAATAACAGGAAAATCTATGCTTCGTAGGGTATTATTAATCATAACAGGCAGAGCTCCTAAATCGTATGTTCCCGCTACTGAAAAACGCAAAGCATATGAAATTGAAGTGCCTTTTTGAGTTGTATTGTTTTCTGTGCGAATAAAACCATCTTTCTTTGAAGATGAAATAAAGCGCACTCCAGAAGGAAAAGACCGTGTTATTATTTCTATGTCAGAAGGTGAAACCCCTACCAAATCAAGTGAAAACTCACTATCGACAGAAACGGTAAAGTCACCTATTTGAGTAAACTGCAATTCCCCCGAATCCTGTGCGCTAATTGCTGATAAAAAAAGAGAAAAGATAGCGCATATTAATAATCGATTATGGAGCTTTCTTCTGTTGTAACTTCTTGATTTTTCCATTGGTCTCCCTCATTTTCCCTAATTAAAGAAAACACTGCATCAGCAGCTCCTGGCGGATCACTTCTTTCTTGGACAGGTATGCGTTCTTGAATACCCTGCTGGGTTTGAACCGTACCCTCATCGAGGCATAGTTCTAAATTCATTTTTGCATATATATTTGTACTGTCTATAAGTAGGGCTTTTTTAAAACAAAATGCAGCAGTTCTATATTCACCCTCTCTATGAAAAAGTATTCCTTTATTATACCATCGTGCAAAGTCAAGGCTTTGGGGTACATTTGGGTCCATTTCATTTATTTTAGCAAGGCTTGCATCTGTTTCCCCTTGCATAATATAACTTGAGGATAAACCAAATAATCCATATTGCAATATTTCTATATTTTCAGTTTCATTTGCTCGAGTTGTTACTTCCAAAAATGAAGCAACTGATTGTTGATAATTCTGCTGCGTCCACTGATATGAACCTTCTAGTACTTCTTTTGCATCTACAAGCCAGTCACTGCATCCTGAAAAAAGAAACGATGATAAGACAATCATACATAGCATGGCATTTTTTGGTGCTTTATAAAATAATGTAAATATCTTTGTAGGGATAACGGAATATATACATATACCTAGAATAAAGAGAACTATTGCAGCACAAATAAAATGGCTGTGCCTTTTGATTGTTGCAATTTCATAACTTGTTGTTGTTGAAGAGTCTGAAAAAAAGATAGAGGGCTTTATTATTTTCACTATAGACTCAATTGAAGATGCATCTTGTGAAAAAACAAAGCTAACATTATCTTTTTGTGCTATACGCTGTAATTTTTCTGCACGAAGCGCAGTTTTAACCCACGTCGATGCGTCTCCTGCAAGCACTTCTGTTTCATTTTCAGAGCCAAAACCAACAAATATAACATGTATCCCAAAGCTTAATGCCTTTTCAACACTTTCTGCAAGAGCGTTTCCTTCATCAGTATCGTCACCATCACTCATTACTATAATATATGAACTTCGAGCAGATTGAGGTGGAAAAGACTCTATTGCTTTAAGAACACCTTTTGACAAGCTTGATCCTGGATGCGAAAGCATCTGAGGAGAAAGAGAATTGATAAGATTTGATACGGCATAGTAGTCCTCTGTTAAGGGAACAGCAAGGACACCGTCCCCTTTTGCAAGAACTGCAGAAGTAGCAACTCCTGGTAAAACAGTAAGGAGTTGTTGAGAAAACGACTTTGCTGCACTTAGACGACTTACGTTATTAGTACCAGTATCCTCAGCGTTCATACTGTATGAAATATCAAACACAAAACTTATTGCCCTACCGCTTTTTTGGACTGGGATAAGTTCAGTCCCCCATGAAGGTCCTGCGAGAGAAATTGAAACACAAACCCAAGCAAGAGACCAAAAAATAATTCGCAGTGTAATACGCATTTTGAGATAATGTGCTGAATTTTTATTTTGTCTTGAATAGGCTCCGATTAGACGAAGCATTTTTTTTGTTCTAATTATTAAAAATGTTAAAATGGGAAAGAGTCCAAGGATAATCAATAAATATGCTGGGTTTGAAAGATGAAAACTCATACAACCTCCCGTAAAAAAACACGTCTAAGTATCCATGCAAAAGCAAACAGGCCTATACTAATGAGAAGCATTACAGAGTATAAATTTTCTTCTATTTGTTTTATATGGTACGATTGAGAGACTGCATTTTCTGTATTAATGGTTTGTAATGCTTCCGAAAGAGAAGACAGTGTTTCTACTGTAAAGTAATTTCCTTCTGTTATTTTTGCTATAGTCCGTAACGAAGAATGATCAAAACTTGAGTCGAGGTAGCCTGAATATTTTTGCCCTGTACTAGGGTCAACATATTCTATAGGAACAGATCCTTTGGTTCCTATTCCTGCTACATAGAGTGCGATGCCGTAATCTTTGGCAAGTTTTGCCGCTGTTTCAGGATGCACTGCACCCGCATTATTTTCGCCATCGGTTAAGAGCACAATAGATTTTCTCGGAGCATATGTTGATACAAGATGATACACTGCGCTACTAATTCCTAGTCCAAGTGCCGTTTGATCGCCAAGCTCTCCAATTTGCATTTCATTTAATCGCGTAAAAAGAGTATTATGGTCCATGGTGGGAGGAACTAATAAAGCGGATTCCGAGGCAAAGGAAACGAGGCCATATGCTGCACCTTTGTTATTATTCACCAACAATTGTATGGCCTTTTTCGCCGCATCCAATCTAGTCCCTGTTGAAATGTCCATAGCAGCCATAGAAGGACTCACATCTATAACAAACACAACTTCAGAAGACCGTGAAGTATATGAACGTTCTTGATGTATAACTGTAGGATCAGCTAAAGCAGCTACCATTGCTACATATCCTGTTATAAAACTTACACGAGAAATAATTCGTACTATCGAACTAACGCCGCTTTTCCAATCAAAGCCTTGCCCATGCCAATCTTCAAAAGGCAAGGGAAACACCGGCTTTGAAATTATTTTCATTTGCTTTAACACATAATAGAGAGGAACAGCAAGTAATAATAAAAAAGCCGAAGGATTTTCAAAAGTACTCATACGTTTCCTCCTTCTTCAGTGGACTCCTCATCTGTATCTTTTTCAAAGAAAACAAGGGCTTTCTGTGTTCTATTAATAAGTGAGCCAATTTCTTCAGTTGTAAGAGGGGCTTTTTCTGTTTCAACACCTGCATAATGTAAAAAATCACAGCGCACGCAAATTTCATATAAATCTTGTAAAAAGTTACTTGCTTTAGAAGAAACAGTACCTGCAAATAATTCATCAAAAATATGAAAAAAACTACTGGTAGTCTCTGCTGTAAATCTGTGTGAAAATCGCCCTTCAAGATATGTTCGAATAATAACTGAAAGTCTTGCTGCAAAAATTTTAGAGTCAAGCGATTCAGATTGCTTTGATAGTATTAATAGGTCTCTTGAGGCTTTTTTAAAATTATTGCTTGCCCAAATTTTTCCGAAAAAAGATTTTATCCATGCTTTTATTACTTTCATTCGCGAAAAAATAATTATGGTAAAAACAGCTACTATTAATACAACAACAAGAATAGCAATTAAAACATATGTTGTACCTGGAATAATAACAGGTCCAATAGGAGGATTAATTTCGCCTTTATCATTAGGCTTGAGGATTGATTCAATATGCACTTCAGGAATATCTATAAGCAGTGTGTTCACTTCGAGTGAAAATATAGTTGCGAGGTCAAAAGCTTCCATATCCAAGGTTCCAGATTTCCACGGAATAAACAATACGGAAAGAACAAAACCTTCTTGACTAGGAAATAACTGCATTGACTTAATGGTATAATCATTTTCAAGTGTTTCATCAAGTGACGATTCAGTAACCAGTGACACAAATGTCTCTGCATTTTCTGAATATAAATTGCCATCCCAATCGAAGTTAAAACGTATTTCTGCCTCATCTCCGACATACACAACTTTCGGAATAAGATTTATATCTTGAGAGCATAGGATATGCGCATAAAAAACAACCAAAAAGAATATCGCAATTTTTTTCTTTGTTTGAGAAAACTTAATCACTTAAATCTCCTTGAAGAAAAAAACTGCGCAAGATCTTGTACAGGATCATCATTTGTAGAAAGGGTAAGTGTATCAATCCCTCGTTTTGTGCACATAGCATGCCATCGTTCAAAGTGCCTCTCATTATAAGACTTCCATTCTTTTTGGAATGCCAGGTTTGAAGTTGCAAATGGTTTTTTGGTTTGAGTTTCAGGGTCAAAAAACTCAACTGTTCCAACATTTGGAAGAGCACTGTCTGTCTCATCATGAATGCGTACGGCAACAACATCATGCTTAGAAGCCAGAGCGGCGATATCTTTTTCATATCCTCCACAGCGGAAATCTGACAGAATTAGTACTAACGATCGATTCTTCAATAAGCGCGAGGCATATCGCAAAGACAGCGAAAGCGACGATCCTTTTGTATTATGAATAGGGGGAGTATCAATTTTTGAAAATAATACCATAGCATGATCTTTTCCTGTTTTAGGAATACTTGAAAATTCTAGTTCACCATTAAAAAGAATTCCGCCTACTGGGCTCGCATTCTGCATTGCTGCAAAAATCATAAGAACAGCAGTTTCACTTGCTAATTCAAGGCGAGAGCGTTTTCCACTTCCGCTTTCCATAGAAGCAGATCTATCAACTATTACAAAAACAATTAATTCTTTATCCTCTTCAAAAAGTTTTATATAGGGTTTCCCCATTCGTGCTGTAACATTCCAGTCAATTGCACGAATATCATCTCCATATAAATACTCCCTGGCCCCAGCGTAGTCAACGCCTCGACCTTTATACATAGAACGAAAATTACCTACATGTAAGGCATTTGCTATTGAACGAGATACAAGACGCAAACTTGATGCACGATGAGAAAGTGAATACGAATTTTTAATTATGCCGGTTTTTTTTGACATGCTATCTCGTTACGGGATTGGCATTAATGAAAGAATTTTTTCAATAAGGTCATCAACTAAAATACCATCTGCCGCTGCTTCATAGGATAATACCAACCGATGACGCAACACTGCAGGAGCTGCAGCTTTAACATCTTCTGGAAGAACAAAAGACCTTCCAGCAAATAAAGCTTGCACCTTTGCACATTTATATAAAGCTATACTCGCACGAGGAGATGCCCCAAAGGAAATATAATGAAGAATATCGGAAGAATGAGAGATTCCTTTTCCACCTGACTTTTCTTTATCAGGGCGTGTTACCGCAACAATAGATACAATATAGCGAACCAAATCATCGCTGCAGGTAATTTTTTCAAGAAGATTGTTACATGCTTTTAGAGAAGCTTCACTAAGCACTTTGTTTACAGGAATTAATTCAGGGTTTCCGCCCGTTTTTACTACAGCCTGTTCTTCTTCACCCGTAGGATATGTTAAAAGAATTTTTAATAAGAATCTATCTAATTCTGCTTCTGGAAGATTGTAGGTTCCATCTTGTTCAATAGGGTTTTGTGTTGCTAATACAAAAAAGGGATCAGGGAGGGGATAGGTGTTTTCACCAATAGTCACCTGTCGCTCTGCCATTGCCTCAAGCAATGCTGATTGAACTTTTGCTGGAGCCCTATTTATTTCGTCTGCAAGTA
Organism: uncultured Treponemataceae bacterium; assembly: GCA_964369585.1. Lineage (GTDB taxonomy): Bacteria > Spirochaetota > Spirochaetia > Treponematales > Treponemataceae > CAYJFX01. The sequence goes on from CAYJHL010000012.1 coordinate 11,055, forward strand.
ATAAATTTGTAAATACTGGCCCTTTTCGAACAGTAAAGCGACTATTCGCTTGCTCATAAATCATTGTTCCAGATACATCAGCGGGGAGTAAATCGGGTGTAAACTGAATTCTCTTAAAATCAAAACCAGAGATATCTGAAAATGTCTTCACCGTGAGTGTTTTAGCTAAACCAGGGACTCCCTCAAGTAGGACGTGTCCCCCAGCAATAAGGGCAGTTAAAATTCCATCCACTACATGACTTTGGCCAACAACACGTTTTGCAACTTCGTTTCTACAAGCATCGATAAGAGCCTTTGCTTTTTGAAAATCATCCATTTATTTTTCCTCTAAAATATCAAATTTAAAGTAAACTTTTAAGTCATTATGCATTGACTGAAGACTCCACTTCATTGTATTATAACATATCATGATACACGAATTAGCACAAGGTTTAAACACCACACTTAACGGAACAATTATTGATTCAATGTTTTCAGACCTCGGTCGCCGCATATACTTTCCTAAAGGTATTATAGCACAAAGTGTTGAAGCAAAAAAGATGGGAAACACTGCAAATGCAACAATTGGCATGAGTTGTGTTGATAGAAAGCCAATTATTCTTCCTTCTGTACAAAAAGAACTTCCAAATCTTACTTCTGCAGAAGCAGTAGCGTATGCGCCAACAGCTGGCGACTTAGAATTACGAGAGCTTTGGAAAAAATCACTTATTGAAAAAAACCCGGACTTAGAAAAGAAAACCTTTTCACTACCAGTTGTAGTACCAGGACTTACTGCAGGTATTTCGTACCTTTGCGATTTATTTATTTCAGAAGAAGATACTCTTCTTGCAGCAGATCCATCCTGGGATAACTATCCACTCATTGTGCAAGCAAGAAGAAATGCAACTTTTTCGCAGTTTTCTATGTTTAAGAACGGTGGTTTTGATATTGAGTCTTTTGAAATCGCAATGAAAAATGAAGCAAAGAAGGGAAATATACGAGTAATCCTTAACTTTCCTCAAAATCCATCAGGGTACTCACCTACAAAAGAAGAAGTAATAAAAATATGCGATGTTATAAAATCCATTGCAGACACAGGTACAAAAATAATGGTTTGGTCAGATGATGCATACTTCGGCCTTAACTATGAAGATAATATTGAAACTCAATCTCTCTTTACCTTTTTAGCAGATATCCATGAAAATGTATTAGCTGTGAAAATTGATGGCCCTACAAAAGAAGACTACGTATGGGGATTTAGAGCAGGATTCTTAACCTTTGCTAGCAAGGGATTGGCACAAGAACACTATGATGCACTTATCCAAAAGCTTATGGGTGTTATTAGATCTTCAGTATCTTGTGGTGCAAGTCCTTCACAATCAATAATGAAAAAAGTTTTAGCAAACCCAAATGTAAAAGCAGAAAAAGAAGCTTTTTTCAAGGTGTTAGAAGAAAGATACCATACTGTTTGTGAATTCTTAAAAACAAAAGAAAACCACCCAGTACTTGAACCATTACCTTTTAACTCAGGATACTTTATGAGTTTACATTGTAAAAACCTCAGTGCAGAAAACTTACGTCAAAAGTTACTGTCAGAACATGGCATTGGAATAATTGCAATAAATGATTGCACAATCCGAATTGCTTTTTCAAGTATTGATAATGATCTTATTAATATGGTATATGAAAAAGTGTATGCAACTGCAGAGGAAATGGTGCGTGGTTAAACGCTTGTTTTTCACGAGTTTTGTCCTCATAATCCTAGGGTTCTTCACTACATCCTGTAGTGAACGCTTTAAGGATCCCATTATTATTTGGACAAACAAAAGTGAAATAGTTGCATATGTTGAATTGTTTAACCTCACTTCAGAGAGTACACAAGCGGTTGTTGTTTATAAAGAAAACCCTGCACAATCGTTCCCTCCAACAAAAGAAGAAGATACTCCAGATATCATAATAGGCTCATGGCTAAAAAACTTAAACACACGAAGCAATTTTTTACCCATAGATTACTTATTTTATGATCAACTTATTAATAAAACTCAGTTTTATCCACAACTTTTAAATTATGGGCGTATTGGTGCTCAGCAATACCTTTTGCCTGTAAGCTTTAATCTCTCAACTATTGTTTTTTCTCAAGACAATAGTTCTATTATCCCTGAAAACCATATGCTTAGTAGTTCGCAAATTGAAGAACTAGGAGCCTCTCTTAATACAATGGATGAAGAAGTATATACATCTATGGGGTTTGCACCATCTTGGACCACCGAGTATATATATGAAATTTCAAAATTAAACAATGCAAATTACTCAGAACAAAAAAGAAGTTCCGATTCCTTTTCATGGGATGCAACATCACTTGAAGAAACAGTTACTTATTTTAGAAACTGGACAACATCAAAAAACACCTCTACAACTGCAGAAACAGAGTACCAATTTAAGTACCTTTCAAACCCAAAGCTAAAAAACATTGTAGATAATAATTCTCTTTTTTCGTTTATGTCTAGCAATGAGTTGTTTGTTAATCCAAACGAACGCTTAGAGGAAGTTTATTTTCGATGGATACAAAAGGATAATAAAGTATCTGTTCATGATGATATGTTAACAATGGGCTTATACAAACATACAGAGAATCTTGCTGACGCGGAAAAGTTTATGATTTGGTTTATGAATGAAGAAAATCAAAAAACCATTTTGAATTGGTATGAAAGCATGAACCTATATACAAATACATTTGGCATTGCAGGAGGTTTTTCCTCTATACGCAGTGTTAATGAACGATTGTATCCAATACTCTATCCAATTCTATGGGGAAACCTTCCTTCTGCAGAGTCTCTAACTGTTCCAAACAGACTCCCTGCAAACTGGGATGATATTAAAGAATCAATTATTTTACCATATCTTGCAGATGCAACAAACACTGATAGAACTGAGCCTGTCCAGACTATCCAAGAAAGATTAGCCGATTGGTATAGATTCACACAATAATAAACATTTTTCTGAGCTTAGACTTCCCCTTTTTTATGTTACATTTTGCCATAAAAAAGGGGTAATTTTTATATTCGCTCATTTTTTACTAATAGAACATCGCGTTCAATATCATCAGTATAGAAGTTATAGCCAAAATGATACTTAGAGCGCACGGTCATATACGGTAGATAATGAGATGACCATATATCTGCTAATTTTTTCCAGTGAATTACAGCATTCTTTAATGCAGAAATGCTTTCTTTTCTATATTTTTCATCTTTTGTGATACGCAACATACATAATCTTTCAGCACCATTAAATCTTCCTATATAGAAATTACATAGCTCAAGCCAAGCTTTCATGTCTAGAAGAGTACAATCTGCCTCTCCAGAAGATCCTTTTGCTAGATTTTTTTCTATCTTTTTTATTATCTCTGAAAGTTCTTGTGCTACTAAGTTTAACTCTTCTAATACGGTATAAACCGTTTCACTATTTGTTTTTTCATTCTTTAATGCTAACTTAACGCTATCAAGAATAGACAAGGTGCCAACACCTGGCATTGCAACTCCATCGGCAAAATCAAGAACAGTTTTAATTCCAGTACTACTTAAAAGAGATTCAGCATGCCACTCATAGTCATAATTAATCCAAAACAATCTATTAATAGGTGGTAAAATACGCCCAGCAATTTGATACGCTTGGTAAAAATTCTTACCGCTATCATAAAATTTTTGAGTAAAAAGATGCTGCCAATATGATTCACCCATATCAGGATCATAACCTAGTCTACCAAGCAAAGAAAATTCATACCAATGGCGTTCAAAGTCATACTTCCAAGTCATATGCTTGTGGGGAACATGCTGAAAGTCGTCTCCCCAAATATAACCATCAGCACCCCAATAATATCCAGTAACATTCGGCTTTTTCATACCTTTAATATAGGCACGCAAAAAGTCATAGCTACCGCCTCGAAAGGTATGAAAGTCATCATTTCGGACTGTGTAAATTATTTCGCTTTCCCCAAGATCTACATTGTCCCATGCTTTCCATTCTTTTTCAAATTGAGGCTCAATAGCCGAATACATATGAGCGTTAGAATACTTCCAACTCAAATAAGTCTTTCTCTTACTTATGGAATCTTTATTGTGATCGGCAAAAGCATCGACAATCGGTTGAGAAGAAGTCATATTTGTTCTAAATATAAACGGGAACGTGCGACCACTTTCTTCAAGGCCTTTTAAATATGTCTCTTCGACCCATTTAACTCGAGTCGGAGTATCACCAACCATTTCTTCACTGGCAGTAGTTCCCATACCACATAGATCTTCATACGTGGCTGCTAAAGTTTTCACACATTCTTTTATATAGTCCTTTATAATCGGTAAATGTTGACGAACCTCATCTAAAATAGGGGCAGGATTCGGCTTACCCAATGTTTCATCAGCAATTAAGTCATATCGTGCATCCATTTCGCCGAGTTCTCGAGGAAGACCTAACCCTTCCGCTACAAAAGGCGTTAGTCTAATATTCCATGTAATAATATACGTGTTAATTCCTCTCTCTGCTGCATGCCTAAAAATAAATCTGAATACATCTTGGAACCTATGAAGTTCTTCATCTGTATAAGGACATGTTTCTGGGTATTTGGAAAGACGGAACATCATGTGATATGGATGCTCGCTCCATAAACTTAAACAGTTGTATCGGTTTTCTGCTAAAAAGTCTATGTACGATCTCCAATATTCAATATCTAGTACAGTTTTTTTATTTTTTTCAAAGGGATCCCCAGTATCATATGGTTCATATGGCCAGTTAAACTTAATCCCACGCATTTCATGAAAAGGATTGTGAACTTTTTCCTTAATACCTTCAAGACCACATATAGCTACGGTTTCTGCGATATCGAATAATCCGTACATTGCACCTGTATTATCATAAGCATTGAGCAACCAAACATTCCCATCTTTTATTATCTCGTATCCACCTTTTTTTAGCTCATGCTTAACCTTAATTTCTTTGTATAAATAAATACCCCTGAATGGCAAGAAGCGAACAACCAAACTTGATTTTTCAACATCGTTATCATATTCTAAAATTGAACGACAGGCTGAATGTATTCTTCTCGAATTTAGAGAGTCTCTCAATTTTTGAGCTCCAAAGGCTACTGTTGAAACTCTTTCGTCACAATATATTGTAAACATATTTTATCTCCTTATCCTTTTACTGCACCAGCTGCAATACCTTTAATAATATGTTTCTGCAGGAACATATATATAACAAGAACTGGAATCATTGATAAAACATAGGCTGCAAATGCCAATTGCCATTGCGTTCCATATTCGCCATAAAATGCATACTGCGAAAGAGGAATTGTTCGCAAAGCTTCTTTACTAATTAATAGAGAAGGAAGTAAAAAGTCGTTCCAAATCCATAGTGTATTAACAATGATTGATGTAGCTGTAATAGGTTTTAACATTGGGAAAAGTATTTTCCAATACGTAGTCCACAAGTTAGCGCCATCAATGCTTGCAGACTCAACTAACTCATTTGGAATACCTTTAATAAAACCAACATACAAGAATACTGCCATTGGGAGCGTTCTTCCCCAATAGACAAAAATTGGACCTAAGTAAGTATTTGTAATACCTAAGTTACTAACAATTTGAATAATAGGTACGAGCGATGTATAGAAAGGAACCATAATACCACAAACAAACAAAAAGTACAGTGAATTAAACAGTTTACTTTTTGATTTAACTATTACAACGCCAGCCATCCCTGCAAAAGTAATTGTTCCTAATACACTAGGTACAGTGATAAGTAAACTGTTTAAGAATGCCTTAGGATAATTCATAATACCCCATGCTTCTGCATAGTTTGAAAAATGAAATTCTGTCGGTATAGTACTTGGAGAAAGTAAAGCTTCGCTTGCAGATTTTACTGATACAAAAAACATCATATAGAATGGAGAAAGGAACAGTAATACTAATGCAATAATTATTATTTCAATTGCAATATTTTTATATTTTTTTTGCTTATTAAGTGTGCTTTTTAATACAATTTGATTAGTCATTTTTTTCCTCCCTACTAATATGAAATATTATTTTCGCGTTTTCTTAACCAAAGCATTTGGACAAGAGAAACTATAACTATTAAAAGAAATAGAATAATACCTAAGGCAGAACCGTATCCAGTTCGGTGATTACCAAAGGTTTCACGATAAATTGTAAGTGCAACCAATTCACTTGAGTTACCTGGCCCACCACCTGTTAAAGAAAATACAAGGTCAAACTCTTTTAATGCTCTTTCAACAGAAAGAACCATATTTATAGTAAAAGACGGCGCAATTAAAGGAAATGTAATATGAACAAATTTTTTCCATGGAGTAATACCATCTACATCTGCAGCTTCATACAATGATTTGGGAATTGTTTGTAAACCTGCGAGATATACAATCATATACCAACCAGTCATTCTCCATGTAGCAGCAATCATGGCACCCCACAATGATAGATTTACATTACCAAGCAAGTTATTTGCTAGGGACTCATTTCCTATCCACTTACCAAAACTGGCAACCGGTTCTGAAAAAATAAAACTAAAAATATACCCAACTACAAGTGGACTTAATAAGGCTGGCAAGAACATACAAGCTCTTAATATATTTTTACTTTTAATTTCTCTATCTAGACCTATAGCAAACAACAAAGCTAGAACATTCAAACTAATCATTGTAACAAACGCATAGAGAACACTATTCCAAAGAGGTTTTAATACATACTGATCTTGAAAGAGTGTTATATAATTCTTCAATCCAATAAAATTAATTTCTCTTTGAATACCATCCCAGTCTGTTAAACTATAAGCAAACCCACCTATCAAAGGTAGAATAAGAAATGCAAAATAGAATAATAATGCCGGTGATATCATTGTTAACTCTATTATGTTATGTGATTTATTACTTTTTTTCATTTTCTCTCCCTAAAATAAGAGAGTAGAGAAGCCTCTACTCTCTTATCTCTTTGCGATAAATCTTTTTATTTATCTACGTAAGTATCTAAAAAGGTTGTAACATAGTCTGGGTTACCAGCCATAAGTCGTTGGTGATCTACTTCAATATTTCTTGAAGCTTCTGCACCGTTAACTGTTCCAGCTAAATAATCCTGAGCATTCTTTTTCATAACTTCTTTAACACCTGGAATCCATTCACGTGAAAGCATTGCACAGGTCGGCATACCATCTGAGAGTTTTCCAACTAAGAATTCCATTGCTGGATCTACAGGTACATTAGCTCCGATAATTGTAGGGAGCATGGTTCCTTGAGTACATGCAGCATCATAAGCTTCACCTTTAAACATAAATTGGTAAAAATCATCAACTAGTTCAGGGTTTTTATTTTTGCTTGAAATAACAACAGCTGAGTCAAAATTTGTGATAGCTGTTTGTTCGTTATGATTTTGAACAAATGGAGGAGGACAGAAAGTTGTGTCTAAATCTGGTGTTATTTGGCGAATATCTTTTAATAGAGAAACATAGTCAAGAATAATCGCTGCTTCACCTGTCACAAATCTTTTTACAGCACCACTCTTATCTGTTCCAAGCATGTCTTTGTTTGCATATTTTACTAACTGTGCATATGCATCAAATGTTGAAGCGAAATTATCTCCGTCCCATCCATCTTCTCCACGAAGAACATTTGCATACCAGTTTGAATCTCGTCCGTACACTTGTTGATAAATGTAAGTAAATACAAATGCTGATGCTGTTGAAGAATCTTTTGCAGCTAAAGCAATAGGAGATTCAAGACCTGCATCTCGTAGTTCTTGGCATAAATCAAGGAATTCATCCATATCTCTTGGAGGAACATCAACTGTTACGCCATACTCTTCAAGAACTTCATTATTTAAGTAAAAACCAGAAGAGTTAACTGATAAAGGGATACCATAAAATTCATCATTATATTTTATTAATGATACTTCCCCATTAATAAGTGTGTCTTGAATATTAAAACTATCAACTGAACGGATATAACCATTATGAGCATAATCACCCAAAAGGCTGTTTACTTGCATTACCATCAAATCAGGTAAATCATTTGATGCAATTTTTGCAGTCATCGCTGTTTCAAATGCTGTTGCGTTACTGGCAATAATTGTTTCTAATTTAACATTAGGGTTTTCTACGTTATAAAGCTCCATAGCAGCTTTTACAGCAGCCAATTCATTTGCGTTACCAATAACAGTTATTGTTCCGCTTTTACCTTTTCCGTCATTTGCACTGTCATCGCTTGAACCACCGCAAAAAACGCTGCTTACCACTAAGCTAAATAGAACTAGAGTAAAGAACCCTAGTTTTCCAAATGATTGAATAAAAGTCTTCATCATCTTCTCCTTTAATTATCCCTTTTCAGAGATTTCACATAGAGGACATAAATTTATAAAAGTAAAAACAACGTTTTTGCTTTTATAAATGATAAAACAACAAATGAGTTACTTTATCATTCCTCATTTTCTTTTTTACGTTTAGAAGTATAGCATGAGTATTTTGTTATTGAAATTAACAATTTTCTTAAAAGTTGTATACTTTATTTTTCTTTTTCACTTTAGATAAGTGATATTACTTTTTATGTATATTTTTTTTAATAATAATGTATACTTTCTTCTTTATCCATACATTACATCATAAAGCTCACCTAAAATACGTTTTCTACACTTTAGAGATTGAAAAACTGATTAGAATGAAAGGGCTATGAAAGTTTTTTTGAATATGATAGAATAGCAAAAAAGGAGGATAGATGTTTTTCGCGAAAAAAGCACATAAGTCATTACTCGCCAGAGTAATGCTACTTTTTATTGTGAGTATTCTAATAATCCTTTTTGTTTATTTTGGTCAAATAGCTTTTGTAACATATGATTTTTCTACAGTTCAAATAGAAAATGAAATTAAAGCACTCTGTACTAGTATAGTTAGAAATATTGATGTAACAATTGATAAGATGAATCATACGGCAATTGTTCTTGTAAATAATCCGGATGTTCGTAACGCCATGAATATTTTGCAAAAAACTGATATAGAAAGCTCCGCAAAACTTGACGCAGAACGAGTACTAAATTTGCAATCGATTATTTCAACAACAACAAAGGACCACTACTCTATATCTTTTTTTGATGAAGAGGGATCTTATCTATACGGGACACTCGAAGTTGAAAACCTATTTGACTTAAGTGACAATAAAACCTCCTTGTCTTTTATGGAAAGATCTTTTATCTTTCTGTACCCAAAAGAACAAAAAGATAATTTTAGAGGTGAAGAGAAACCGTATATTCTAATACGTCCTGTATATGAAATTAATTATCCTAAGCCAAGAGGATACATTGCCGCTGCTTGCGATGCCTCAATTATAGAAAACATACTTTTTGAAGCTGCGGCAGTTTTCAAAGATTCTGTATCTTCTTTTTCATTATATGAGCCAGAAAGCGATTCTTTAATCGCAAGCACAAATCAGAAACTGTACTTGAATAGCAATATCAATGACACAACAAATTCGAAATCCCTCACAGAAGTTGACTGGAACGTTGTTGCAATGGTTCCGTATTCTCATTATTATAATCAATATATTAGCTCCTTACTTTTAAGTTTAATTCTTCCCCTGTCTATCGCAATACTGCTTTATATTATTATTAGCAAATTACTTTTGCAATCTCTCTCTCCTTTAAAAAACCTCGTTTCCTCCATGAATAGTGTAGTTCTTGGTGATTACAGTCATAAAATTGAAATGCAAACACATACGGAAGATACTGAGCTTATAGTAAATGGATACAACCAAATGCTTTCGTATATTGATACACTTATTAATAAGGAATATGCAACAAGATTGGAAATGCATAAATATCAACTACAAGTTTTACATTCCCAAATAAACCCCCATTTTTTATATAATACGCTTCAAACTATGGAGTCGTTAGGTGAGTTACACGATGTACCTGAAATTCAAAAAATTGTGTCTCTACTTGGAAAACTATTACACTATAATTTAAGAGAAAATCAATGTGTATCTCTGACTACAGAACTCGAGTCAGCACGTATATATATGGACTTACAATGCATTCGCTTTGGAAGCAAGCTAAAATATTCCATCAATGTAGATAAAGAAGTGACAATGCTTAGTGTTGAAAAGTTCATATTGCAGCCACTCGTTGAAAACAGCATTCTCCATGGGTTTCAAAACATGTACATCCCAGGAAACATTACAATTAATTCTTATTTACAAAACAATTTTCTAATTATTGATGTCAAGGATGATGGACAAGGAATCACGAAGGAAAATCTTATCGAAATACATCAAAGAATTAAACAGACAACAAATGGAGATAGCGAAGAAAATGCAAACAAGCATATAGGCATAATTAATGTTCATAGGCGGATTCAAACTGTTTATGGAATTGACTATGGGCTTGAAATTTTTTCAGAAGAAAAACAGGGTACTATAATTAGAATAAAGATACCGGCAGAAAAAATAATTGAGGATAAAATATAAATGTATTCAATATTAATTCTTGATGATGAAGATCTAATTAGACTCAGTTTAGTAAAAAAGGTAGAAAAAGCACCGATTGATTTTTCACGAATAGAACAAGCATCAACCGCGGAAGAAGCGTTATTGCTTGTCAAAAAAAACCATTTTGATATTGTAATCAGTGATATTCGCTTAGGAAAACACAACGGACTTGATTTTATTTCACAAGCAAAAGAAATATCTCCGAATACATTATTTATTGTATTAAGTGGATTTAGAGAGTTCTCATATGCTAAAAAGGCGCTTAGCTTACAAGTTTTTGATTATCTTTTAAAGCCAATAGACACTGTAGATTTTTATGAAACATTAAGAAAATGTATTTTAAAAATTGAAGAACGAACTAGCCTTTCTCATAAAATAACACATATTGAAAAAAATTCTCGGTATCAAGAAATACGCTCATCCTTTTTACAGGGCTTAAATGAGAAAAATTTTCACTGTGAATATTATTTATCCTCTCACACAAGCGAAAGCTCTGTAATTGAGACTATTTTATTCTTTCCCGATAGTGCAAAGCAGCAAAAAATAACAGAACAATTTTTATTTTCAGTTATTAGTCTCCCTTGGAAAGAAGATACTAACTGTATAATTTTCTCGGAAAACATGTATAAAAAAGTTATATTATTTTCTTTCCCGACAGAAGAGAAAGAACGATACGAAAAATTTGCACTTCAAGCTGTACGTATTATTGCAGAAGAATTATTGTTATTGGGATTTTATCAATTCTCCTTTGGTTTAAGTGATGCAAAAAAACATGTTTACGAAGCACATGGAGAAGCTTTTTTTGCTTTGCAAAATAGAATCTTTTTAGAGGATAATCAAGTCATTTTATATTCCCAACAAAAGAATAGAAAAACTCGCTTTAATCTATCTGCTAGCCAAATATCGTATTATAATTCCTTGGTAGACCGAATAGACTGTAAATTGTTACATAAATTTTTTCAAGAAGTTTTACAACAGCTATTATCTTTCCCAGATATTGCATACTCCTCTGTGCAGGTTCTTTACAATACACTAAAAGATAGATTACTTTTTACCTATCCAACAGCGTTCCAAGGCATTTCATTTCATCCAGATTTATTCGTTTTTGATTCTTTGACAAAGATGATAGATTACTTAAGTTCTGCCGTGTTAACTATTGCTGAAACGGTCAAAGCAGAAGAAGAGAGCCAGAACTGGATAATAATTATGTTAACTCACATAAAAAAAACAATAGAATCACATTTTGCTGAGAAACTTATGTTGGAAAGCTTTGCACAGCAGCATCATGTAAGCGTTGGGTTTTTAAGTACTCAATTTAGTAATCATTTTGGTATCTCGTATCAAGATTATCTTGCTAAAATTCGGATTGAAAACGGAAAAGAAATGCTCAAAGAAAACAAGTATACCATAAACCAAATATCAGAACTCTGTGGATTTTCCAATCAGCATTACTTTAGTAAAGTTTTTAAAAATAAGACAGGGCTTACGCCAAGTGAATATAAAATGCAAATTGACATAAAAAAATAATATCTTTGCAAAGTACCGTACACAATAATAAACACAACACTAAAGTAAAATTTTTATAATCCGATATTTTAAATGTAGGGTATTGCACGCAATGCGCTATAACATTTATAAAAGGATTATTGGACATGATTTCAGGCGTTGGAAATATTAGCGGAATAGCACATGCAAACTACGGAGTAGGATCTGCACACTCTATGTCTTTTTCTTCAGGGGGAAAACTATACGTTCCTGTAAGTCCCTCAATGGTTGGCTATGCGCAATTTGAACATGTTCGCGGTGTTGCAACAGAAAACCCTAACGGCGGGGTAAATATTAGCAAAATCAAAATTCTTAATTCACTTATTGATCGTTTAGTAGATATGAAGCAACAGCCTACTATGGTAAAACCGGAAGGCGAAATGAGTGATGCCCAAGTAGATGCATTAATAAAAGATTATCAAAACCAAATACAAAATACTATTAGTATTGCACAATCAAACCCCTACGCCCTTTCAGGCGCTTCAGCAAGTGGAGCTGGAGCATTGTTTAGTATAGCAGCTTA
>CAYJHL010000013.1:0-5969 GCA_964369585.1 uncultured Treponemataceae bacterium
CACTTAAAAAATAAGTGGCTGCAACACGCCCTGGGTAATCCACAAGGCTTGTTTTTATCAATGTACCTTTTAGCATAATGCTTAAGCTACACACTCACATTTTGCTGAAAGAACTTGTTTTAGTTCTGAAACATTGTGTGCCCGTCCCACTTCGCTACCTTTGCTATCAAAAATAATAACAGTTGGTGCTGACAGAACGCCCATTTTTGAAGCACTTTCAAGTCCTTCTGGGGTATCAACATCTATATGAATTCCTGTGATTTCTTGTGTATCTAAAAATGCTTTCACTGGGTGACAGTTTGGGCATGTTCTTCTTGAAAAATACTCATAGTATACGCCGCCTGAAACAGTTTGTGTTTCATCTGAAGCTACAGGAGCTACATGTACGTTTTTATCGCTTGCTTCGACAACTGTTTCACATGCTGTGTAGTTATTCATTGGATTTTCATCTGAGTTCCATACGAACTGTTTTCTAATGTCGTACTCATCTCTCTTACCTTTGTTCCAGTTTCTAACAGAACGGTAGTATCCAACAATTCTTGCATACACTTCTGTTTCTGTTCCTCGCACATTCCGTAAATCTTCTTCAGCCTGTGCAATTTCAGCATCAATTTGAGAAACTGTTCTTAATTCAGTCATTATTCCCTCCCAATTATATGTTACGTTTAACAAACGTTTTTTTCTACTAGTGATGATTATAACAGCTTTATGCTGTTTTATCTACTAAATCTTTTTTTTCTAGCTTTAGCTTTTCTATCTTTGCTTTTAAAGACTCTTCATGTTCTACTTTACATTTAGGACATTCAAAAACTTCACCTTGTAAGTAACCATGAATTTTGCATATAGAGTAAATTGGTGAAATAGTAACATAAGGAATTTTATAATTACTTACTACTGCTTTTACTAAATCTCTACATGATTCCCAGTCTGTAATTGCTTCACCCATTAAGGTATGAAATACGGTTCCACCAGTGTACTTTGTTTGTAATGATTCTTGGTGATCCATTGCTTCAAAAATATCACTTGTAAAATCAACAGGAAGTTGAGATGAGTTTGTATAAAACGGATCTGATGTTCCTGATGTAACAATATCTGGATAAGCTTCTTTATCGTGCTTTGCTAGGCGGTATGAAGTACTTTCAGCTGGAGTGGCTTCTAAGTTAAATAGCTCACCTGTTTCTTCTTGATACTGAGACATTCTTTCTCTCATGTGTACAAGGATTTTTTCAGCAAATGCTTTTCCTTTTTCTGTTGTAATGTCTTTTCCTAAAAAGTTAATACAACACTCATTCATACCACAAAGACCTATAGTGTTAAAGTGGTTATTAAGAGTAGTTAAATAACGGCGAGTGTAGGGGAATAGTCCTCCGTCTAAAAGCCTTTGTACAACCTTTCGTTTCGCACTTAAACTTTGTTTTGCAAGATCCATTAAATAATTTAATCTTTCAAAAAATTGTTTTTCTGTATTTGTTATGTGTGCAATTTGAGGCATATTGATAGTTACTACACCCAAAGATCCTGTAAACTCATCTGAACCAAAAAGACCTCCACCACGTTTTCTAAGCTCTCGTTTATCCAATTGAAGACGACAACACATTGAGCGTACATCACTTGGGTTAAGGTCTGAGTTTACAAAGTTTTGGAAATATGGAGTCCCATATTGAGCTGTCATTGCAAACAATAATTTTGCGTTGTCAGAACTCCAATTAAAATCTTTTGTAATGTTATAAGTTGGAATAGGGTATTGAAAACCTCTTCCTGCCGCATCACCTTCAATCATAAGTTCAATGAATACCTTATTAATTATATCCATCTCACCTTGACAGTCTGCATAGGTAAAATCTTGTTCTTGTCCATCTGCTAGTGCTGGCTTATCTTTTAAGTCTTCTGGAACAGTCCAGTCAAGTGTAATATTTGTAAATGGTGCTTGAGAACCCCATCTGCTTGGTGTATTCACCCCATAAATAAAGCTTTGTAAACATTGGCGCACATCTTTTTCTTTTAAGTTATCTTTTTTTACAAACGGTGCGAGGTAGGTATCAAATGAACTGAAGGCTTGTGCTCCTGCCCATTCATTTTGCATAATTCCTAAAAAGTTTACAATTTGTTGAATAAGTGTAGACAAGTGTTTTGCTGGTGTTGATGTAATTTTGTCTGGTACTCCACCTAAGCCTTCTACAATAAGTTGGCGAATTGACCAACCTGCACAGTAACCTGAAAACATTGATAAGTCATGAATGTGAAAAGCAGCTGATTTGTGTGCTTCTGCAACTTGTTCTGAATAGATATTCTTCAGCCAATAATTGGCGGTTATTGTGCCTGAATTGTGTAGTATTAACCCACCCAACGAAAAGTTAACGTTTGCGTTTTCATTTACACGCCAATCAGACTGGCTTAAATATCCATCCATTGTTGCATCAATATCGAGCATCAAATTCTTGGCATCGCGAATTGCTTCATGTTTTGCTCTATAGAGAATATAGGCCTTTGCAATTGGTACTTCATTTTGTTCAATAAGTACTGTTTCAACAATGTCTTGAATCTCTTCGATAGCTGGAATTGAATTTGCATGTCGTGTTGCTAAAAAGCTAACAAGCTTTTCTTCTGCTCTTTGTGTTAAGTACTCTGCCTTTTGAGCGTTTTCTTTTCCTTCAACTGCAACAATTGCTTTTTCGATTGCTTCTACAATCTTTGCTCGGTCGAAATCCCCCACTTCTCCCGAACGTTTTACTACTTGCTTGATGATCATGACCTTATTATTTTCTTCTTTATGTGTTCCTAAAAAGCTTTTCCATTCAGGAAACACCGCATCTTTATCCTCTTGTTTACCCACTTATTTCTCCCCAAGTTTATTTACTTCTGTAATAAACTCTTGTAAATTTTCAAATTGTCTATAAACTGAGGCAAATCTGATGTAGGCAACCTTATCAATCTCGTGCAATGTCTCGAGCACTAAATCTCCTAACTCTGTAGTAGATATTTCTCGAGTCCCTTTGCCCCTCATTATAGCTTTATCTGTTATTTCATGAACAATGCTTTCAAGTTTTTCAGTAGACACAGGTCTCTTTTCCAAAGCTCTTTCTATTCCTTTTTCGAGCTTTACTCGATCAAAGGGTTGTCTTCTGTTGTCTTTTTTTACAACCATAAAAGGTTTTTCTTCTATGTGTTCGTAACTTGTAAAGCGATACCCACAACCTAAACACTCTCTTCGTCGTCTGATACTTTCGCCATTTGCCATTGTTCTTGACTCTAGTACTTTATCATCAAGACTTTCACAGTATGGACAGCGCATCAAAAACCTCTTTGTATATAGTGTTTTGTCGTATTAAAAGTATTTTATCACACTATATCTGTTGTTGCAAGAGGTTTTTTAAAAAAAAGTATTTTTTTTTAATTTTTTTTGTGGATTGATAAATAGTTTTCATAAAGGGTAATGAGTTTTTGTGTTAGAATTTCTATTGTCCAAGATTGGCCCCATTCAATTGCTTCCTTACTCTTTTGCTCATATAATTCTTTGTCTGTAAGAAGCTCATAAACTCTAGCAGAAAAATCCTCAAGACTATCTTGAACCATAAATCCGCCATTATCCCCTTGCATAACATCAACAGTCCCTTTTTCGCCGATGGCTACAACTGGAGTTCCTCGAAGCATAGCTTCAATGGTTACAAGGCCTTGTGTTTCGGTTTTACTTGAAAATGTAAATATTGTTGCAAGTGTATAAATGTAAGGAAGCTCAGATCTATCTACATATCCTGTAAACACTACTGTATCGCCGAGGTTTCGTTTATGTGCATTTTCTTTAAGTTCTTCGAGGTATGGGCCACCTCCAATAAAAAGAAGTGCAATATCATCTGCTTTTTTTTGCAAACGTTCAAACACATCAAACAGGAAGTCTAAGTTTTTTTCCTTAGCTATGCGTCCTACAAATAAGAGAATTCTTTTGTTTTTTAGGCTTGGGTATTTCTTAAAAAATCCCAATTTATGAGCTTCCAATTCTTTGTTATCAACGTGAACGAAGTTTCCAGAAATTCCTGTAGGTAGTATAGTAAGATCTGAAGATATTTCATAATCATTTCTTGCAATTGATTCGATTCGTGTTGTAGGAACTATAATGATATCTGCATGTTTTAGATAAAAGCGAATCATTCGCTTGCTTATAGCTTTTACAATATCTCCACCATAATGTCTGGGAATGTAACCTTCAACATATTCATCCCAAAGTGTATGAAATGTATAAAAAAGTGGAACTTTTCTGTACTTGGCATAGGTGAAACCAAAGTACCCAATAAAATATTCACTGTGTAAGTGAATTATATCTGGCTTAAAGTCATCAACACGTTTTTTAACAGAAAACCATTCGTCTAGGTGTGCTAGGCGGTCTTCTTTTGAAAACGCAAGCTTCATACCTGGAACACGAAATACTTCGTAAGGTAAATCTTCGTCACGTATCTGAATTTGATTTTCGGTAAAATAAAGAGGAATGTCAGATTCTTTTTCAATGTATTTTGGGCACACTATTAATACTTCATGTCCCAAAGAAACAAGTTGCCGTGTATAAGAATCGACAGAGATAGCAACACCATTTATTCTAGGCATAAAGGCGTCGGTGAACATAGCAATTTTCATCAATTCATTATAATAAACATTACTAGTTTCCGCAAGCTAAAAGCGTTGTTTATGGTACGATTTTTGTAATTTTCATGTAAAAAGAAAATAAAAAAAATGCACATAAGGCCTTCTTTTTTTGTATAAATTTTATTATATTAAGTTTAGTAAATAGCGAGGTTTGATATGAAAGTACTAATGGTAAATGGTAGTTGCAACAAAAATGGTTGTACAATGACTGCTCTAAAAGAAATAGAAGCAGGATTAAGCGCAGAAGGGATTGAAGTAGAAATGTATCAATTAGGTAATGACGCCCAATTTGATTGTATTGGCTGTAAGGCATGTAGAAAAATAACGAAATGTGCGTTTCCTCATAATAATGTGAATGGGTTTATAGAAAAGGCAAAAAATGCAGATGGCTTTATTTTTGGAACCCCAGTGTACTATGCTCACCCAAGTGCGAGAATACAAGCTTTTTTAGATAGAGCTTTTTATAGTTGTTCAGATGCTTTTAAGTTTAAGCCAGGTGCTGCGATTGCTTCAGCAAGGAGAGCAGGTACAACTGCAAGTATTGATGTATTAAATAAATACTTTACTATAGCCGCAATGCCAATAGTAAGTTCTACCTACTGGAATATGGTTCATGGTAACACACCTGAAGAAGTATTACAAGATAAAGAAGGCCTTCAAACAATGAGAAACATTGCGAGAAATATGGCTTGGATGCTTAAAAATATTGAAGCGGGTAAAGATAAGGGAATTGAAAAGCCTATTTTAGAGACAAGCGAACATACAAACTTTATTCGTTAATTTTGCTTTGTAGTTATAGTATCTATAATTGGGCGTACGCGAACAGAAATTATTACCGTTATAACTAATTTGACTGCATCGTAAGGTAGAAAGGGAACTATACATATTAAGATTGCTTCTTGTATCGGAACCCTTGATGCACTAACAAACTGCATTGTTCCAATTATATATATTATTGCAAATCCAACTACGGCGCCAATTGCTATTTTTGATATAGGTACCGTCTTATCTGTAGTAGGTTTACCAACTAATACACCAGCAATTAGGCTAGAAACAAAATAACCTATTATGTATCCTCCGGTAGGGCTTGAAAGGTGCTCAAGTCCTGCATTCCCATTAGGGAAAATGGGTAAGCCCAATGCACCTGCAACAAGAAAAAGCCCCGTTGCTCCTGCCCCTTGTACTCCTCCCAATACGCATCCTGCTAAAATAGGCATCATATTTTGCAATATTAATGGAATTGGAGTTGAAGGCATTTGAATTGAAACAATACCTGATATGGCTATAAGTGCAGCAAACAAAAGAGTTAGTATAGAAGATTTATTGTTTTTATT
>CAYJHL010000013.1:6069-23135 GCA_964369585.1 uncultured Treponemataceae bacterium
CTTCTAACCAAAGTGGTTCTAAACTCTTGAGCTCTAAATGACGCTATTACAAAGTGTTGAATTTCAGCCGACTTTGTTCTTGACCATGAGTCATTAGTAATATTATAGAATGCTTCACTTCCTTCAAAAAAAAGCGCTCTACAAATATGAGGAAAAGCATCTTCAAAACAAATAGGGGTGCTAATTGTTACGCTTTCATTATTTGCTATTGGTACTTCAAAAGTTGTGTAATACTCTCCCTGAGTCCAACCACTAGAAAATCCTACTACTGCTTTCATGAATTTTTGAACAAACTCAGAGTCGGCATAGGGTATTATCTCTGCAAAGGGAACAAGATGTATTTTTCCATAAAAATTAACCCAATTTCCATTTTTATCAAAGTACTGCGCTGCATTGTTAAACTCTCTTATTCCCGTTTCTAGCGACTTTTCTTGGTTAATTTCGGTTGGACCACCAATTATGAAAGGGGCATCTATTTCATCAATGAACTTTGTTAAAGGCTTTTGCTCTGGATAACGTCCATAATAACCAACTGAATTTGGGAAATAGTATGATAATATTGCTTCACTCCATACAACAATATCAGGCTTTTTATTATACTCTAAAATTGCCTTTTCAGTGAGTTCTTGTCCAACAAGTATTGCTTCTTCATCTTTTAGTGTAAGCCAAGAGTCAGTATTTGTTTGAACAATTATGGTATTGACTTCTTTTATGGGCTCGCGATGTTTAGTATATTCATAAAACCCTTGTATAACCGAAATTGTGAATAGTGCAGCGCAAAGTAAAAATGTCCATGTGTATGATGGTATTTTATCAATATTACAAGTTAAGGTTTTTTTATCACTAGAAAAAGATTTTTGTGTAATATAAAAACCACAGATTAATCCCTCCGCGATTAGTGCACTAAATAATGCAAACAAAAAAGTAATTCCCCATGTTCCCGTAATTGAAACAATTTGTGTTAGTAGTGGCCACTTCCATGATGACATTAATATAGTGACCCATGGATAAGCTAAAAAGCCTAAGGATTTATACCATTCATACATAGTCCACATTCCTGCAAAAATGATAATTCTTGCAGGAATATTCCATGGTGCTATTGCTATGTTGTGTGTAAAAGATGCTTTCTCTTTTAACTTATTTTGCTGTGTATACCAAATTGGAATATAGCATAGTTGTCCAAAGAAAAATCCAAATACAGTATAATATCCAACTGTTCCACCTAAGGTGAGAGCAGCAAAGTCTTTAAAAAATCCTAACCAAAAGCTAGATAGTAAATGTGTAAGTGTTAATTGTAATGAAACAAAAAGGCCTGCTTGTCTAAATGTTTTTGCTTGAGTTAGTGCAAGATATAATGGAACTAAGGCAAAAAGACCTAAAAATGGAGAGCCAAAGAGTAAAAATTCGTTTGGAATGGCAAAAGTTTCAATTATTGATGAAAAAAATACATAAAAAACTTGTAAAAATATTGTCATTATAGTATTATTATACCTTATTGATGGTCAATAATCAATAAGGCTATGTTTAGGGGAAGAAACTATGCAAAAAGTAGAGGAAGCTCATGTACATGAGTATGAGACTAAACCTGATGTTATTGTTAGTGCACCAGGGCGGTTTCATTTAATCGGAGAACATACGTGGTACTTTAAGGATAAAACACTTTCAATGGCAATTGACTTGCCAGTATATATTGCAGCTTCAGTTCGACAAGATTCATCACTTCGTTTTTATTTTCATCAGGTGAATGAGCGAAAACGAGGAAATGTTTCAACATTAAAATATAGGCGAGAAGATCGCTGGGCAAATGCTTTAAAGGCTGTAATCGATGGATTCACTTCTTGTGGTTTTGCCTGCAAGGGTATGAATATAACCATTTATACCGATATACTTCCATCTGCAGGATTTGGAATAACTACAGCAATAAAGGTTGCAACAGCACTTATATGTAAGACACTGTTTAATCATCCATGTTCTGATGCGCAGCTTTTTCAAACAATTGAGCGTGGTAATAAGTTCTTTTTGAAAACAGGAAATTATAATGCCGATATTTATGCCGCATTATATGCTGAGCCAAACACACTTTTATTAACAGATCATGCCAAAAACACCTACACAAGTTTACCTTTCAATTTTCCAGAATATACAATCTTACTAACTGATGCTCGAGTCCCACGCATTTCTGTATGGGATGAAGATACTGTTTCTACACCGGAAAACTTTTTGCTGATGGCAGAATTAAAGGTTAGAAAAAAAGACTATTGGGTATACGAGGACTCCGTAGTAGAAATCGCAGACATTTTATCTACCGTTAACGAAGATACCCGTAGAAGACTAATTTGCTTAATGCACGAACATCAGCATGTTTTAGATGCTGTTGATGGTTTACAAAATAATAAGTTTTCTACGTTTGCTCGTGCAGTAAATAAGTCTCATGAAGATATGAGAGATAATTATAATATATCGTGTCCTGAAATAGATTGGCTTGCAAAGCGAGCTCTTGAGTTTGACGTAACAACATCTAGAAATGCAACTTCTTGTGCGAGAATAACAGGGAAAGGCTTTGGTCGTTGTTTATACACAATTATTAAAACTTCAGATGTAGAAGAGTACAAAAAAAAGATGGTTGACTATGAGCGTATTTTTGGTTTCCATGCTGTTTCATATGCTGTAAAACCATCTGGCGGAGCACAAATACTAAAAAGCTAAAAAACATTGTATTCCAACAGGTTTATACGTTTTTATTCATAGAAAAGGGATATACATGAAAATATTATTAACTAATGATGATGGGTTTGGAGCTGCTGGTTTATTAGCACTTACAAATGCATTATCAATTGACCATGACGTTTGGGTGGTTGCACCAGACCAAGATAGATCTGGTGTATCACATGGATTTACTATGGGTGTACCTCTTTGTATAAAAACGATACAGCATCAGCAATTTTCTTGCTCAGGTCTTCCTGCAGATTGTGTTGATGTCGGTATTAAAAAAGTAGTTCCAGGTAAACCTGACGTTATTGTTTCTGGTATCAACAGAGGTGCTAATATTGGAACAGATATTTTATATTCTGGTACAGCTGCTGCTGCTCGACATGCATGTATGCATTCTATTCCTGGTATAGCAGTGAGTTTATCCTCTGAGTCAGGAACTTGGGACTATGTTCCACTTGCTAGCTTTGTTGCAAAAAATATTAAAAGTCTTATGAAGCTTTTTGAAAAAGACATATTTGTAAATATTAATGCTTCTGATAAAGCAGCATTAAGAGGCTCAGAATACACTATTCCATCAAGAAGAAATTATCAGGATTTTCCTGAGTTTTATACGGCACCAAATGGTCACCTTTATAGTTTTTTTAATGGTGCGCCAGTACAAACTGATATGATAGCAGGAACAGATTTTTTTGCCGTAGAAAATGGTTTTGTTTCAATTAGTCGAATTCTCGCACAACCGTGCACAGCAAATACAAAAAATGATTTACCAATTTCGAATTTTGTGATATAATATAGTTGCCGTAGGGGGTGGTTTATGGCAGAATCAATGCAAGATGGCATTAAGCTCTATAAAAAGGGTAATATTACAGATGCGTTAGCTGTTTTTTTATCGTTACCAGCACCAACAATAAATCCTTCAGATACTGCTAGTTCGGGTTTTGAATTAGCGTATTACATTGGATTGTCATATGCTCGATTACAACGATACGATGAAGCAATGTTATACCTTGAACAAGTTGTTACATCTGATAGTTCTGAAAGTAGATCTAATCAATGTAGATTGGCTTTGGCCGTAATATATAGTTTAACAGGGCGTAATAGCTTTGCAGACTTTGAACTAAAGAAGTTAATTGAATTGGGCTTTGAAACAGCCGAAGTATACTCAGCATTAGCATATATTGAATGGGAACAGGAAAATATTACAGGCTCAATTGAGTTTTATGAAAAAGCTTTAAAACTTAATCCAAACTGTCCTACTGCACTCAATGGATTAGGCTATGTTTTAGCCTGTGTAGGAAGAGATTTAACAAGAGCCTTGTCTTTATGTAAAAAGGCCATTGAGTTTAAACCTGACTCACCTGCATTTTTGGATTCTCTTAGTTGGGTGTATTATAAGTTAGGGCTCTTGCCAGAAGCATTGACGTATATTAAGCGTGCTTATGATAGAAAGGGTAGTAAGCCCGAAATTGAAGAACACTATAAAACAATTACAGAAGATTACGCTAACAATAAAGAACAAGGACGTTTAGCAGCGAGGAGTGGAAAATAGGTGAAAAAAATCTATTATGTACTAGTTGTAATTTTGTGTTTACTAGCATGTTCATTGCAACTATATTCTCAAACATTTACGGTTTCAGAACCTACTGCTGCAGATAGGGGCTTTGCGGCTGAAGAGTTTAGACGAGGTGTTCAAGCTTGGTACAGAGGATCATTTAACGAATCTATACTTCAGTTTGAAAAAGCACTTTCTTATTTACCTGAAGAGCCCTTAATTCTTGATTGGCTTGGAAAAGCATATTATCGTTCAGGTTTGGAAGGTACGGCACTAGACCAATGGCAGCTTGCATCAGATATTGGTTATGGTGGGCTGTTGCTTCAAAATAAAATAGAAATAATAAAAAATAGACGCATTACTGGAAGTGATTCTGAAGATATGGTTCGCTTTGTAGAGTCGGGTACTTTTCCTGGTTTAAGTGGAGAAACACTTTATTTTAGTCAGCCAATTTCTGTTTTACCAAATGCAGACGGTTCAATTTGGGTTCTTGCATATGGAAGTAATGAATTAGTTCGCTTCGATGTAAATGGACAAATAATATCTCGAATAAAGGGGCCATTGAATGGATTTGATAGGCCAATGGATATTATGGAACAAGATAATGGCAACCTTCTGGTATCTGAATATGCTGGGGATCGCATTAGTCAATTAAGTCCAAGCGGTGCATTTATTACGTACTTTGGTTCAAAAGGTATTGGAGATGGTCAAATACTTGGCCCTCAATATATTGCACAAGATTCTTCTGAAAATGTGTATGTGACCGATTTCGGAAACGGTCGTGTTGTTGTATTTGATTATACAGGACAATGGCTATATAATTTTGGTAACTTTACTTCACCTACTGGTATAACTATTATTGACGATATCGTATATGTTGCTGATAGCATTGTCGGTAACATTTCTATGTACGATACCAGTGGCAATTTTTTAGATTTTTTAGTAGAGGATAATACCTTTGAACAAGTTGAAGCCCTTCGAAACTGGGGTGATTATATACTGGCTTCAGATACAAATAGTATATATGCTATTGATACTCATAATGGACAAACATATGAAGTTGTAAATATGGGAAATGCACCAGGGCGATTAACTTCTGCAGAAATCAGCAAAAATGGAAATATTGTAGCAAGTGATTTTCATAACAATAACGTAATTTTACTTTCTAGAATGAGTGAACTTGTTGGAGGTTTGTTTGTCCAAATTGAAAGAGTTTATTCAGATAACTTTCCCAATGTAACTGTAGAACTACGTGTTCAGAATAGAAGTCGAGAGCCAATAGTAGGATTACAAGATGTTAATTTTCTGCTTACAGAAGAACAACGCCCTGTATCTGAACAACGCCTCATTGGTATTGCCGATTCAAATGATTTTTTAGATATTACGATCCTTATTGATAGAAATGCTACTACTCAAGAGTATACGCAAGCTATTGATACAGCGGTGCGAGAAATTGCAGCTGCGATGAGTGCAAATAGTACATTAAGGATTGTTTCAGCTGGTGCCAGTCCAGTTACAGAATATGAAGGAGACCCCTCTTTAATGGAGCGTTTTTCTTCTGCAAATCTTCGTACTCCTTTTACCAATACGCCGGCAACAGATTTAGCGATAAGACTATCTGCAAATGATTTAATAAATGCAACTCCTAAAAGAGCTATAATTTATGTTACTGCAGAGTCATCAAACCCAATAGCTTTTTCTAACTATGCCTTAACGGATATAAGTTCATATCTTAATAACAACGGAATATCTTTCTTGGTGGTAAACTTAGATAATCAAAACCTTTCACCAGATATTGACTATATTGTAAAGAATACACCAGGGGAAGAATATTTTGTTTTTAGACCAGAAGGCCTTCATGCTTTGGTAAATGATGTTCTAGAGATACCTGTGGGATTATATCAGTTTTCATATGTTTCAAGTTTACCAACGGATTTCGGAAGTTTGTTTTTACCAGTTGAAGCCGAAGTGTACTTAATGAATAGGTCTGGGCGAGATGAAACTGGTTATTATGCGCCATTAGAATAGGGTTTAAAACTGCAGTTTCCCTGTTAGTGAAAAGCTGTTTCTTAAAGAAAAGCTATCGCTTTCAAGGGTAAGTTCACTTCCTAGGTCTAATCCTATCGCGGCATACTCATTTACTTGTAATTCTATATTATGGCTTATACCATAGAATTGCTGAAAAACACGCTCATCATTGTCGTCTGAAGCATTAATGAGGCTTGCAGTTATACTGTTTTCACGTGTAAAACCCTTATATTCCCCTAGTAACTCAGGAAAAAGGTAAAAGAATCCATCGACTAACAGGCTTGATTTTCCATCTCTTTCCCATATTGTATCTATTTTTATTAACCATTCATTATCTGTATCAATTCTTCCTTCTGTAATGGTACTTATTTTTCCATTGTCTGAAAAGTAGAGACTTATTTGGTTATATCCTGATATATCTAATCGAGTGTTTTCTTGTTCTAAGTTGTCTAATTCATATGATAGTTTAATTGACTGAACTATTTCATCCTGCTCATACCAATCAAAGATAGGTACATTTCCTAGTTTACCGAAGTTATTTATTGATAGAAAGCTTATATTGCTAGTTATTTGAAAAATATCATTTGTGTCAGATGATGAAGAACGTATATCTCTGAATAAGGAAAGCGATGCTTGTGTTGGTATGATAAAATCAAAAGAGTTTGAAAAAAAACGTCTTTTCCAATCTAAACTAATTTCGCTTGTATACCCCAAAACAGATATGTTTGAATTCTGTGCGATTGCTTTAACCATATTGTTTCGTATGCCTTTGTCAAAAAAGTCATATATTGGAATTGTTATGTATGCCCATGTTCTATCTTGTACTGTTTTAAGAAAAAACTCTGCATCTGAAATATAGCTATTATTTGTTGTATTTGTATTGTTACTTTCAGACGCTCTACTAAGTGTTGCAGTGAATGTATTAGAACCAATGGTAAATGGTACTAATAATCTCATAGTATCTGAAGATGCGTTTAATACATTTGTTGTATTTGAGTAAACATTTTTACCTTCAACATAAAATGATGGAGAAAAAGAGAGAGGCGTAAGTTCAAGGATTTGTTCTAAGGAAAACAACAGTTCTCTTGTAGTTGCGTTGGCATAACCGTTTGAAAATTGAATCTTTGTTGTATTTGTCCATGAATCTATATAAGATGAAACAAAGGAATCAGTCATATAACCTGTTTGAGAAGCTTGTAAAAGTGAAGCCAAAGTATAAGAAATATTGTCGCTAGCAACAGAGAAGTCTGTTTTAATTTGCACATCCTGATTGTATGCATTACTTTCTTTTTCAGCATCAGTAGAAAATGAACTTAATAGATTTGTTCCTAGTGGTGAAAAGTCAACACTAAATAGTTCACTTTTTTTTGCGCTATTTGACTGCGGCAGATATCGATATTCCTCTTTAAATCCTAGTATATTAAAGAGAGAAAAGGCGGGGGTAGTGGAGAATGCATGAGATGCACTTTCGATGTAATATAGTCTATTTTCATTAGAAACAGAGGATAGGGTGTTTGAACTAGTAAAGATGAGAGAACCTTCTGTTTCTATACCCAATATTTCCACTGAAGCGTTTGAGTCTGTTGTTAGGGCAAGCTCGGTTTGAGATTCATCGCTATTGATAGCTTCGCTAATACCTGCCCTAACTGAACTTTCAATTTTTGCATTTGATATGATAGGAATTTCATTGTAAACAACTATATTTTCATTTTTTTCCCAGATTACGTCAAAGATATTTTCGGTTATAACATTCCAAATTGCATCGCTAAAGTGAAACTCATCAAAATATATTTCCCCTGCACCTGTAAACTCAATTAACATTTTTGTTGGGGAAACAGTATTATCTGTGCTTTTTAAGGTGTAGGCATTTTGAGGCAATAGAATTGTATCTACAGATACTTCGTTTGAAAGAATATTAACTGACACTGTGTGCCATGTGCTTTGTAATAGGTCAAGAGCAGATTTTAATAGTTCTAACTCGAAAACAGTCTCATTTGAAAACTCAGTTTCATTATTTAGAGTTATTGTAACGCTAGAGCTATTTTTTGCTTGAGTAGGTACGTAGGCAAAAAAGTTTATCTTTTTATAAGAATCCAATGGTAGTGGTGAAAAGAATTTTGCTGCGCTAAGGGTCTCTGGGGTGCTTGTATCATCCCATTTAAAATACTGAACAGTATTTCTATCGGTATCATTAAAGCGAGTCATAGTAGGAAGTTCAGTTATTTCAGTTTCAATTTGATATACTTCTTCAGAATATAACTCATTGTTCGAAACACTAAAAGAACTTTCTCCAATAATATATGGCCCCACCTCTAATGTTCCATTCTTGGTCATTACACCTGTTGAGGGAGTTACAATTATTATTCTAGCATTTTGATTATGTATTAATTTCGCTCTGTCGCTGTCTTCTAATTGTACTGTTACCGTTTGCCAAATTGTGTTTCCTACTACAAAGTGTTGTAATACATCACTTCCCTCAGTAAGTTCCCAAGTAGGTATTTCTCCACTTTGCTCAAATAGCTCGCTTTCGTTTGTATCTACGCCAAGTTGTAAAAATATTTTATAAGCTGTATCTATTTCACTTTGTTTAATGTTTATTGAAAATGTTTTTGCTGAGGGAAGATTTTTTGAACCACTATGTAAGTCGATGGTTTGAGCTACCCAGCCTGAATTATTTTCTATTTCCCATTCTGAATAAACAGTGTAACCTCCATTGATGCTATCTCTTCTTGTATTAGAGGATATACTTCCTTCAAGACTGCTTAGCAAGGTTTGTGCTGTTGTATCATTCGAGCGCGTATTCAGAATAGGCACAAAATTCTCTGGACTTGCAACATTTGCACTTGATGCGAGATATACTTCTTCGCTTTGTGAATTACTCATGCCATCTATTCTATATGTATCTGTGACATCTGTGCTCTGAATTGATGTGTATAGAGTATTTCCAATAGTCAGATTATCATTACGATAATTAGTTTCAAGAGCTATGTTAAAGGATGCCTCTGTTTGAGTGCTCGCATCACTAAATGAATCTTGTTCTACTACAGGCCATAAAATAGATGAAGAGGCATTCATAGACAATGAATTTGTGAAGTCCTTTTCAAACCCAGCTGCTGCAGTTACTGAGCCGAGCGAGCCCGTTTCGCTGTTTTCTTTCCAGGTTATTCTAATTGTATCAAACGTTCCTGGAGGGCTGGATAGTGTTACTAAGCCAGTATTGCTATCATATCTAAATAGACTTTCATTCACTCCATTTCGATATACAGAAATGGTACCAGAGATTGCATCTGGACCTATATCTAATACTGAAGCGCTTGTGAGTGTTAATACTGAAATTTCTAAGTCATTTTGGTTTTGAGCAACATTTGACAATGCTCCTGTAGTTAAATATATGTTTGGATGTGTGTTTGCAAAGGGGAATTGTGTCATCGCTATCGAGCTGTCTGAATCATTTTGATAAAAAACTTGAATGTAAGATTTTTTATCTTCAAATATATCATTTGAGGCAAAGCCTGGCACTTCTAAAGAGCTCGAATTAATAACAATACTGCCATATTGTTTATCAGTTATACCTGAACTTTCGGAAACTATAGAAACTGAGTCTATGTTTGTAAAAGACGATAGGCTATATAGGGATGCATCTACAAAAGGTGAGAAAAAGTTTTTTGATTGTATTACGAGTGCGTTCTTACCATCAATTATGGTTTTAAAACCATCCTGCGAAAGTGAGAAATCTTCCAGTGCTATTTCACTTCCAAACCATGATTGTATATCTCCAAGAAATCCGGTAGGAGGGTTAAATGTTCCTATTTCTGGGAGTGTGTCTTGATAGGTAATAAGGACATTCTTTTCAGTTGGACTATCTAGAATAATCATGTTTTTTGAGGGTATAATTAAATACTCAGATGGTGAAAGCCTTTTATATGTTTTTCCTTGCAAATCTTTATATAGAGTTATATTAGAGGATGTAGACTCTACATATATGTACTGCGTTTTTTCTACCGTGTTGCCGGGGAATATAAAGCGAGCTCCATTTTCCCACTGGGTTAGTTCAATATTGTTTTCGTTTGATTCATATTGCCCAAGCCAAGTTTTTTCCAATGACTCAGTAATATCGTATCTAAATATTGCATCAGCTCTCCAATCAATGCCTTCCCATTGTGCCATAATTCCAGGTGCTTGGTTACTGCCACTGCCAACACCTCTATCTGCATCGGTAACACCATAGTCTTGTGAAAAGGTAATATTGCGATTCCCAATTCGCGCATGACGCAGGTAGTCTTCTCCATAATAACCTGCAGCGACCGTATTGTTATCATAATTATCTGCAATATTTGCCTCAAAATACCATGTGTCTTGTAATAAAAACCAAACAGTTAAGTCAGTTTTTTGTATAAAAACAGGAGGGTCAAATGAAAGTGAAGCATTGCCTTCATTGGTGTCTCCACCACTAATGTTCATAAAACCTGTAAACATAGCTTCCCATGTACCTTCAGCAAAAAACTCTACTTGAGAGGACTCTGGTGAAAGGTTAAACATCGCTATAGGAGCTTCACCTGAAATAAAAGCATCTTCAAATGGCTTTGCTAGTTCTATAGGATTATTGTTTTGTGTAAAGCCCTTATAGGGTATGTTTAACAAAAAAAATAAACTCGTTAATACTAGTAAACTATTTCTTAAAAGACGCGCTTTTTGTATTTGTAGACCAGGATTTTTCTTTTGAAGTTCTATTACAGTTTTCTCAATTGCAGCCTTTTTTTTATCTCCAGAATCAAAAAGCTCTTGCTGAGTAGGTAAGGATGTATTTTCTAAGTTTTGAGCGGCAATACCAATAAGCCTAATTCCTCGTCCGTTTTCGTATTTTTTATCAAAAAGTTTTTTTACCCTCATGTATAAATCATCGGCAGATGATATCGCTCTCGTTGAGGTTTCTTGTACACTTACCGTAGTAAAGTCTTCATATCGTATTTTTACATGAGCTGTTTTACTTGTCCATTTTTCTGTAAAAACTCTAAACATTACATCCCATGAAAGTTCCATTAATGCAGTGTCAATTGCATATCTATCTGTTAAGTCAAATCGAAATGTTCGCTCTGAACTTATTGATCTTGTCTTAGGTGCCTCATTAAAGGTTTCAAATAGTGTACCTCTTACAGCATTAAATAAAAATTCTCCCGTTGAGTTTCCAAACAGGTTAATTAGCATACCCTTTGATACTGCGTGCAAGTCTTGCGTGGAGTTAAAACCTGCTTGTTTTATTCGATGCAATGTTTTTTGACCTATACCCCAAATATCTTTTAAGGGTAAGTTTAACATAAATTTCTCTTCATCACCTTTATGTACAATAAATAGACCATTAGGTTTATTCATGCCTGATGCAATTTTAGCTATATATTTAGTTGTGCTAATTCCGATTGAAACGGTAAGTCCTGTTTGTTCTAAAATACGAGATTTGAGCAAAGACGCAACTTGTTCTGGTGGCCCAAAAAGACGTTCTGTTCCCGTTATATCAATAAAGGCTTCATCGACCGATATTTGGTGAACGTCTGGTGAAAAGTCAGAAAAGATAGACATTATTTCTTTTGACTTTTCTTGATAGCGTTTCATTCTTCCTCGTAAAAAAATTGCATGGGGACAAAGCTTTACTGCATTGCCTATGGGCATTGCCGAGTGAACGCCATAGGCACGCGCTTCATATGAACATGTAGATACAACGCCTCTTCTATCTGTTGGCAAGCTTCCAACTATAACAGGTTTCCCTTTATATTCAGGATTGTCTAGTTGTTCTACAGAAGCGTAAAATGCATCGAGGTCAACATGAATAAAGCATTTTATCATGTTTTTTCCTGAATAACTAATTCTTTATAGATTTTTTTTATGCCCGTATCAGTATTAACCCATGCGGTAATTGCACAAATAATTGAATTATCGTTTTGTGTTGTAAAATCAACTTTAAGTGGATTTGGTGGGTAATCGTCAAGATTAAAAATTGCGGTAAATGGCTTCGATAAAATATCATACGGGTAATTAGCATCAAAAATTGGTAGAGCATTTTGTGTTTTTAGTTCTATAACATAGCGAACAACTGTGTAGTCTGAAACTATTTCTATAGTTTGAAGTGTGTTTTCAAATTGATATTTTTTGCTGTTTGATACATGCAGTGTCTCACTAATTTCGACATTTTTGGTTGATTCTTCAGAGTCTGCACTTTCATAAATTTGAGACGCAATAACTGTTATCGTAAATATAAGGGTAATTAGACAAACAACAAATAAAGATTCTTTTACTATTTTTTGTTTGTTAGTTTTTAAGCGCATCCCCCAAAGTTTTAATCGAGTTAAAATTCGTATTACCATAAGCTGAAACGGTAGCATAAAAAAAGCAAGCAGCATATTCATTCCTATGTCTGCATTCATAATGCTCTCTACATTCAATATTGAGTTCACGTGTACAATATTAAAAACTAATGGAAAATAGGGAAGTGTCATAAAAATTAAACAGAGCATGATGGGAACTATTCTACGCATTCGCTGGGAAATTTGAACAACAATGTATTGACCAATGAAAAGCGGAGCTAGTGTAATCTCTACTATACTAAAAATAATAATGTTGAAAGCACTGCTTAGAGATAATGTATAAGCATATATAAAACCCGTAAGGGGAACACGAACAACATATTGCAAAAATGAAAATAACATTAAGAATAGCACAGCAAAAACAATCTTTAATATGAATGATAAAACTACAAAACCAGATTCATAAGGTATTATACCTATCACTAGTTTTTGTGCTATAAATAAAAAGAAACCCGTAGATAATATCATTGCAGGTATTATGTACCATGTTTTTATAAGTTCCTTTTTATGCACATGCTTGTGTCGTCCTTTTATAAAAGAAAAGTTAAAAAAACCAAATAAAACAGTTGCACTTACTAAAACTACAAGGGTTAGCAACATTTTTTCTGTAATAAAAAATGTTTGTGAAAATAGCTGTAAAAAAGAATAATTAGTATCTTGATTTGAAAAATCTATAGATGGGTATTCTTCCAAAAGTGAATCTAACATAAAAAAAACATTTTTAGTATTACTTTCATTTAAAGTGATTGAAACTGACGGAATTTCATTTTCTAACCAAGCACCAATTATATAATCATCAGCAATTAAACCGAGTTGGTACAAGGTTAAAAAATATCCCTTTATGGTGTAGGGAATATCTTGTTTAGCAAAGCTATTAATTATTGTTGAAAAAAAGCTTAAAGGCGAAATATAAGATTCACCTGTAATTGATATCCCACCAGGAGTAAGCTCAACGCGTTCAGGAAAAAGCGAAAACTTAAATGAATCGCTACTTATTGTTCCTCTGTTTTCTGGCATAATAATGATTGAGGCAATGTTTTTTGTCTCAAATAGGCTTTGAATGTAGGTTAGACTTCCAGAAGGATTGTACATAATTTCAGAATTTCTACTAAAATTTTGTACAGACTCTAAATCATTTGCAGTAAATAGTATATCAATAGGATATGTAATATTATTCTCTTTTATATTAGATACAAGTTGAAAAATATTGTCATAATATAGTTTTTCTGATTGGGGAAAAACAATAACGAGTTTTTTTTGCTGATCGGTTTCAGTATTAGAGTTGTGCGAAATAACGATGTTGTATGGGAAGTTCTCAGAAAGAGAACTATCTAAAAGTTGTCGCGTTGGGTTCATGCCATTTTCATAAAGAGTATTAAAAATTGTATCACTTAATACAGCCTCTTCTGATTTTACACTGATTAAATCATTTGAAAACATTGGAAAAGATACGAGTAAAAGTAGGAGTGTAAAGGTAATAAAACGCAAAAATCTCATACTACAGAATAACGGTTATTTTGTAGTATGGTCAATAGATAGTTTGACATAATACGATAAAATATGATAAAATCGTACTAACTATGGCGGAATCTACAAAGTCAAGTACAATTCATTTGCCTCTCAAGCTTGCCTTTACGGAAGATGGTGCTGACTACATATTAAAAACAAAAAAAGATATTAGCCGCCTCAGTCTTATAGATAATACCGACGAGCGTGGTGTTGAAGTAGAAAAATTCTCACCTGCATTATTACAGAGATTGATTATTATGGGCTATGTGTCTAAAATACAAATATCTTCAATTCATCATAACAGTAATCGATCTTCCTTGATTGATCTTTCGAAACTAGTTGTTTTCTCAAAGCTATATCAGCAGTTTAATGCAGAAGTTCTTTCAAAACTTTTATCATGCGATTGTGTAATTCGGCACAATAGAATGAATCCTGGAAAGTGTTTAAACGAAAAGACTACCATTGATGATACAGTTTTTGCAGAGCATATTAAAAATCAAAGTGAAAATAAACAGAGAATTTTTAAACTTATTCTTAACCCAATACATGAAAGTATTTTAAAAAATACAAAGTATTCTGCAGATGAAAAAAAAATGTATATGTTAATGACTGAAAAGTTTCTAAATAGGATGACATATTACAATTGGTATATTTTGTTATTATTTTCGAATGACACTAGTTTTCCTCAAATGATTGCTATACTTCGACTTCAGCTAACAGAGTATATGCCAAAAACAACAATTGCTGAATATGTAGCATTTATTATTTTAGAGTTATGCTCACATCTAGAGCTTGCAAATCTTGAATTAATTGGTAAAAAAAAGTATGGAGACGATGAATTTAATAAAACTATGTTATTAGACCCATCTATAAGAAAGACTTTGTATGAAGTACTTGAAAAGAATAATCGAAATCTATTTATTGCTTGGAAAATTGGTGGTGGAGCTGTAGCTATTGGAAAAGAAAATTCCTTAAAAATTTCTGTTTACAGCAAAACAACTGATTATAGAGAAATGAAAGAAGCGATACTCGATAAAAAACTAACAAATATTCGGAAAAAAACGCTTGTAGAAATCTATAAAGATTTACCAAAGTCACACATAGGAAGTGAGTTGGGCTTGTACTATTTGTCATATCTTGATGATGCTAGCAAACAAGTTAATGTTAAATTTAATGCAAATGTAAATCAAATAATTGCAGACGATTTAACCTATATTGATCTCAATTTTAAGTTTTAGCCATGAAAAGTATATTTATTATGTTTTGCAGTTTTGTGTTTCTATTAATTTCATGTGAAGACTCTAGTCCTCAACTTGGTACTGTTAAGCATATGATATTATATGATTATACAGAAAATGATGAGCAACCAAAAGAACGTTTAGCCGTGTACGTCGAATTACAGTCAGATCCGGGCAGAATTAATACCTTTAGTATTCGTTCTCAAGAGACAGATTATGTTTGGCAAATAAATGATCTTTTTTATATTAATGATAAAAGAAAGAATATGGTGTGGATAGGAAGTGCCAATTTTCAAACTTCATCCCAATATACATTACCTCGGGGAAATTATGTTCTAACGTACACAGACTTGGCTGAACGAAGCGAACAATTATATTTTACAATAAATGAAACACCAGAAAATGTACTTGACGAAAATATTCCAAATAATATGGCCTTGTATGACGAAAATGAGAGCCTTATACATGTTGGCAAAAATGAAAGTATTGAGAGTATTTTACCATTGTATCCTAACGCAAGGTTTATGAGAGAAATTACAGTTTTAGGAAATGGGAATAGTGCAATTCTAAACCCAATGAGAACAATAAATGACGGAGAATAATTATGAGTGAAAACGATACATCAGAAAATAAACCTTTTTATAAAACGGTAAAATCATTTGTGCTACGTTCTGGTAGAATGACAGAATCGCAACAAAGGGAATATGAAGCGCAAAAGGAAACATGGTGTATTCCAATTGATAAGCAGATAATTGATTTTAAAAAACTTTTTGGAAACTCTAATGATGTTGTTATAGAAATTGGTTTTGGTATGGGCCACGCAACTATAGGAATTGCTAAAGAAAACCCTAATACTAACTATCTAGGAATTGAAGTTCATAAAGCTGGTGTTGGTAGAGTATTGCGTGAAGTAAACGAAAATAACTTAACAAATTTATACATTGCAGAACATGATGCAGTAGAAGTTCTAGAAACTATGGTAAACGATGAGTCAGTTTCAGGCTTTCATATCTTTTTCCCAGACCCATGGCCAAAGAAAAAACATCACAAAAGACGATTAGTGCAAAAAGCATTTATTGAAAAACTTTCTGCTAAACTAAAGCCAGGTGGATACATTTACATGGCAACAGACTGGGAGCCATATGCTGAGTTTGCACTTGAAGAGTTTTATAAAGTTGAAAGCATTGAAAACCCACATGGTGGATATGCACCAAAAATTTCTTGGAGGCCTCAAACAAATTTTGAAAGAAAAGGTCAAAAAGCAAATAGAGACATTAATGAATTATACGTTCTAAAGAAATAAGGCAAATATGAGCACAGAAAATAGAATTAAAGAATTAGTAGAATTAATTACTTATCACCAGCATAAATACTATGCAGGTGAAGCAGAAATAAGTGATAATGACTTTGACATATTATGGGACGAATTAAAAGTACTTGATCCAAAAAATGAAGT
Organism: uncultured Treponemataceae bacterium; assembly: GCA_964369585.1. GTDB lineage: Bacteria > Spirochaetota > Spirochaetia > Treponematales > Treponemataceae > CAYJFX01. The sequence goes on from CAYJHL010000013.1 coordinate 22,921, forward strand.
GTTACATAGTATTGGAAGCGAGAGTGCCCCAGATGAACTATTTTCTGCAATTCCTTCTGGAACCTTTGAAAAGGCTCTACATGTAATTCCAATGGGAAGCCAAGAAAAGGCTGCTAATGAAGATGAGTTTGCAGCATGGGCTAAAAAAATGAGCTTTTCAGAATACCTTGTAGAATATAAATTAGATGGCGCAAGTCTTGAACTGCAATATGAAA
>CAYJHL010000014.1:0-23011 GCA_964369585.1 uncultured Treponemataceae bacterium
CGCACTCAATCATATTGGATGTTCCAATAAAGTTTGATACAAATGGATTTTGAGGACTTACATATATATCGTAAGGACTTCCAACTTGCATAACATTTCCCACGCTCATAACCGCAATTCTGTCTGAAATTGCTAATGCTTCTTCTTGGTCGTGGGTTACGTAAATTGTTGTAATTCCAAGCTTCATTTGCAGTTTTTTAATAATTGTTCTCATTTGTACACGTAGCTTTGCATCTAAGTTTGACAGCGGCTCATCCATCAGTAGTACCTTTGGTTCAATTACAACCGCTCTTGCTAAAGCAACACGTTGTTGTTGTCCACCTGAAAGCTCGTTTGGTTTTCTATCTCTTAAGTTTCCAATTTGCACTAATTCTAGTGCTTCCATTACCTTGTCTGCAATTTTATCTTTTGGATATTTTTTTGCCTTTAACCCGTACGCAACGTTTTCGAATACAGTTAAATGAGGAAAAATAGCATAGTTTTGAAATACCATTCCTATGTCTCTTTTGTGAGCTTCTACATTATTTATTACGGTTTCATTAAACTTAATTAACCCGCCTTCAATAGTATTAAAACCAGCAATCATTCGTAGTAAGGTAGTTTTCCCACAACCTGAAGGTCCAAGTAATGTAAAGAACTCTCCTGGTTGTATATCTAAACTCACTCCATTTAAAGCAGTAAAGTCACCATACCGTTTTACTGCATTTTCTATTTTAATTTCATAACTCATTATTACCTCACTTTTTGTATTCTTTATGTAAAAAATAATAACTATATGTGTACCGCGATTCAGACTTTTCTAGCGAAAAATTGCTTTATCGTATTTTGTACACATATAGTTGGGGGATTAATCCCTAAAAATTTATTTAGTTTATCTCAACTAAAATATCATTAAATCTATCCATAATTGCTTCTTTATTGCTTGATGCCCATTCAAAGTCGTAATCAACTAATGTAAGTTCAGCAGCACTAGGAAGACCTTCAACAGGAGTATCAGATCTGATTGGTCTGCGTCCAAATTCTTGGCTTTGTCTAAGTTGACAATCTTTACTTAAAACAAAATTAATAAATAATTCTGCATTTTCTTTATTAGGCGCATTTTTAATCATCGCAACACCATCAGGTACAGCACTTGTTCCATCATCTGGGTATACATAACCTATGTCTGCTCTATCATTGTATAAAACAGCAGCTTTTTCAAGTGTTAAACCAGCAAAGAATTCTCCGTCTGAAACAAGTTTATGTGCATTAGAAGAAGAATCAAGCAATCTGCCATCACTATTTCTAATTAAATCTTCAATGAATACCCATCCTTCAGCATAATCGTTGCTAGGACTTCCATGACCTTGAATCATAGTACAAAGCTGAGTATATGCAGAACCAGATTTTGAAGGTAATGCATAAGCAATTTTCCCTTTCCATTCAGGTTCAAGCAAGTCTTCCCAACCTGTAGGATTTTCCATGCCTTCTTCAGCAATTAGTTCTTTGTTGTAAATGATTACCATTGGTAAAGGGCTTTCTCCAATCCACTTATCTTCTGAGCTTTTAAATGCTTCATCAATAAATTCATCGGCTGAACTTACAAATGGTTCAAAGTAATCGGAAAAAGATTCTAAACTATCAACTTGTCCACCCCAAATAACATCGGCAATTGGATTTGCAGATTCTGCGCGAATACGGTTTAATAGCTCTCCTGTTCCAGCTGCAACAACCTCAACATTGATGTCTGGATATACTTTTCTAAATTCATTCACAGCATCATTAAGAGGTGATGCATCATGAGGCGAATATATTACAACAGTATTTGATTTACCTGATTTTGCTCCATCGCTACCACCACCTGCAAAGGTAAATGATACAGCCAAAATTAACATTACAAGAAATACACTCTTTTTCATAGGAAGTCTCCATGTTTTTTGTTAGATTTATTCTTACATTATGTATGTAAGAATATATGTGATTAATATTTTGTAGGGGTGAACCCCTACAAAATATATGCTTAGTTTAGTTCAACCATCATGTCATTAAATCTTTCAATTATCATTTCTTTATCACTTGATGCCCAAGCAAAATCATAGTCAACAAGAATAATATCATCTAAAGGTGCAATATCTGTTGAAACAGGTACATCTGAGCGAACAGGTCTTCGGCCAAATTCTGATGCTTGTCTCATTTGACATTCTTTGCTTAAAACGTAGTCAATGAATAACTGTGCGTTTTCTTTATTAGGCGCATTTTTTACCAAAGCTACACCGTCAGGAACAGCACTTGTTCCATCTTGTGGATAAATAAAGCCAATATTAGGATCTTCATAGAGTACTGCAGCCTTTTCAAGTGTTAAACCTGCATGGAATTCACCGTCTGCTACAAGTTTATGGCTTTTTGATGATGAGTCAAGAACTTTACCATCAAGGTTTTTGTATAAGCTTTCAATGAATTGCCAACCATTTTCTTTTCCACCATGGCCAAGAAGCATTGTGCATAGTTGTGTGTAAGCAGAACCTGATTTAGAAGGTAGAGTATATGCAATTTTACCAAACCATTCAGGAGAAGTAAGGTCGTTCCAACCTGTAGGAATTTCCATTCCATCTTCATCAATTAGTTCTTTGTTATAGATAATAACCATAGGAAGAGGGCTTTCACCAATCCATAAGTCGTTAGCATCTTTATAAGCATCTGCAATGAATTCATCATGAACACTTTCATATGGATCAAAATAGTCTGAGAATGCAGCTAAACTATCAGCTCCGCCTCCCCAAAGAACATCTGCAATAGGATTTGCTGATTCAGCTTTAATTCTATTTAAGAGTTCACCTGTACCAGCGGCAACTACTTCAACATTAATTTCTGGATATAGTGCTTTGAATTCATTTACTGCATCATTAAGCGGGGAAGCATCATGAGGTGAGTATACAACAACAGTGTTTGACGGACCTCCCGCATCACTACCTCCACCTGCGAATGCAAATACAGCAGATAGAACCATCAAAACAAGTACTAGATTTCTTTTCATAAAAATCTCCTTTAAATAGTATTAGCGAAAAAAAAGTTTCACTAGAAGTATTTAAAGTATAAATCATAAATTTGAGAAGTCAACAGGACAGGTGTGACATTTTCTTGAAAATTTGAACATGTTTTACTTTCTTTTGTTTCGAAATATAAAATACTGTGCTATAATACTTAGAAGACATGTTGTTGCCTTTAAAAAGATTTGGAGAGACCTTCTGTGAAAAATAATAGATACAGAAAAAAACTACTTGTATGGATATTAATTGCCACGATAATACCGTTGTTAATTTGTTCTACTCTGCTAATGTTATTATTTTTATCTGCAACTCAAGAAACTATATATGCACAATCTAAAAATACTTTGCAAAAAATAGTTGCAGAGCTTTCAAGCACTATTGACCAATATGGTACTACTTCAACTATTCTACGTAATAGTAATACAATTCAAACAGCCCTTTTGGATAGAGCCATTGATAATTATAAAACAGATTTATACATCGAAGTTTTATTATCTTCACAACAAATTAAAAACTATTCAGGGATAGGCATTTATGATGCTGGGGGACTTTTAAAATTCTCAACCGATGAACATCCGCACGAAAGACTTCCTTTCTATGAAGGAGTAATAAAAGAATCTCGCGAAAACCCTAGCCAATTTGTTACATTCGTAGATAGTGATGGCACTATAAAGACAGCTATCGACATGTATAATTATTTTAACTTAAAAATTGGCTACATAGTAGGTGCTGTTTCAAAGGATTCTCTAAGTTACATAATCTATAGGAACAAAACAGATTCAAATAACGTAACACTACTAGACAGTGATGGGAATACATTAATCTCGACTTCTCCAATAAGGTTTAAAGATTATTTTGAACGAACCCTCAAAACAAAGGAAAAAATTTCTAGTTCATTTTTAAATCACGATGTATTTATTAAAACTGAGCCATTTACAGGTATAACGGTAATAGTACATCAGCCAAGTGTTCTTACAAGTTCGCATGCACGGTTATTGGTAATAATAACAATCTTATGCTCTGCTTTTTGTATTTTAATTTGCATATTAGCTTCAATTGTATTAAGTAAGAATTTATCTGATCCAATTTACAAAATTATTGAAGGAATGAACCAAGTTAAAGAAGGCGATTTGCAAGCAAAAATTGAAGTAATGCAAAATGATGAAATAGGCTTAATAGCTAGAAATTTTAATGCTATGACTGATGAATTAAATCAGCATGTACAAAGTGAAATTGAACAACAAAAAAGACTCACTGATGTACAGGTGAGCATGTTGCAAAGCCAGTTAAACCCTCATTTTCTATATAACACTCTTGATACTATAAAGTGGTTAGCAAAAATTAGCAAAAATAATGAAATATCATCACTTTCATATTCATTAGCAAATATTTTACGCCAAAGTATTGATTTAACACAGTTTATTACAGTAAAAAAAGAACTAGCACTTATAAAGGATTATATTGAAATTCAAAAAATTCGTCTTTCTGATAAATTTCAATTTTCGATGAGCGTTGAAGAAGGCTTGTTAGACTGTATTGTTCCAAAACTTATTATTCAACCAATTGTAGAGAATAGTATTCTCCATGCTTTTAAAAAAATGGATAGAGGAAGTATTTCTATATCAGTTTTTAAAGAAAAAGAAAATCTACTTATTGAAGTAAAGGATGACGGTTGTGGTATGAGTGATGAGCAGGTTGATAGTATAAATAACTATGAGCCCAAAAATTCAACAGGCCATTTAGGAATCTATAATGTTAATGTAATCATAAAGCTAAACTATGGAAATGAATACGGTATAAAGGTAAATTCAAAAATTAATTCTTATACTCGGGTTGTTATAATGTTGCCTGCTACAAAGGATGATTCATGCTAAAAGTGTTACTAGTTGAAGATGAAAAAATTGTACTTAGAGGATTACATCATACGGTAGACTGGGCTTCAGTAAACTGTGTTGTAGTTGGTGAAGCTGAAAATGGACTTGAAGCATTATCTATGCTAGAAAAAATTGAATGTGATTTAATTATCACTGATATCAGAATGCCCTTCTTAGATGGTATTGAACTTATTAAGAAGCTTAAAGATATGAAGAAAAATTACCAGTTTATAATACTTACTGCGCATAGCGATTTTGAATATGCATATAATGGACTAAAGCTTGGTGTAACAGATTATTTATTAAAGCCTTTTGACGATGAACAGTTATATGAAGCAATAAAGAAAATTCAAGACACTAGTAAAAATAATAAAAATGAAATTAATGATAATTTACTGCGTTTTGATATAAATAAAAAGTCAAAAATTAAGTATGTAGAAATGGCTACAGAATATATTAAAAATAATTATTGTTCAGATATTTCGATTACGACTATGGCCAATAACTTAAATCTTTCAGAGGGTCACCTTAGTCGTCTTTTTAGGAAGGAAATAGGGCATTCCTTTAACGAATATCTTACTCAATATAGAATGCATGTTGCGATGGGTTTATTAAAAGATATAAATTTAAAAATTTATCAAGTAGCTGAAAAAGTAGGGTACGCCGACACAAATTATTTTAGTAGTTTATTTAAGAAAATAGTGGGGCTTAACCCATCTGAATATCAAGATAGATGCAAGTAAAAATTATTTTTACATCATTATTATTGCTTTTTTCGAACCATAGTACTATACTTGCGTTATGAGTACACCTATAGAAAATAATTTTAGTATTTGTCCAATGTGCAAAAGTAAAGCCATATCTTATCTCGAAGGGAAAAAGTGGAAATGTGATACTTGCGGTTTTACCCTCTATAATAACGTTGCTACTGCCGTTGGTTTAATAATAGTTTTTGTAAATAAAAAAACAAACGAAAAAAATCTATTATGCATTAAAAGGGGTAGGGAGCCGAGAAAAGGTTTTTATGCACTAGCTGGTGGTTTTGTAGATCAAGATGAAACAGCTGAAAATGCCTGTATTAGAGAGGGCTTTGAAGAAACAGGTTTAACTATTGAGCGAGTGACCTTTGTGTGTAGCGCTCCAAACTCGTATGAATACAAGGGCTTTTTATATAAAACGTGTGATTTATTCTTTGAAGCAAAAGTTACGGTAGATTGTGAAAACCCTCTGTCATTATTAAAGGCAGAAGATGAGGAAGAGATCACCGACTTTAAGCTTTTCCCAATAAATTCAAAAGCTGATGTTGATGCTATACCCTTTGCATTTCCTTCTGCCGTTGTAGCAGTAAATACCTACTGCAATTTTTTATAACGCTAGCCAAAACATTAATTTCGTGATAATATACCTAATATGAAAATTCTTTTACAGCTCGCATTTATATTTGCCCTTTGTATGGTTTGCAATGCAGTTTCGGCAATACTTCCCTTTATTATGCCTGGCAGTGTTTTAGCCATGATTGTCTTGTTTGTGCTTTTTATCACAAAGGTGCTTACTGTTGAACATGTTGGCGAAAGTGCCGATTTTATGCAAAAAGTTATGGCTTTCTTTTTTATACCGCCATCAGTAGAACTTATGGAGCACTTTTCACTTTTGGGTGATATTATTGTGCCTTTATTGGTTATAAACATTGTCTCTGTTTTTATTTGTTTTGCAGTGACAGGCTGGACCGTACAATTTGTTATTAAACTTCAAAATAGGTTTTCAGCTAAACGCTCTGGTAAGGAGGCTCATAATGTTTGATATATTTTGGGGCACTATTGTTAACTCACCTTTTTTTGGTATATCTCTTTCAATCTTTGCATATTACATTGGCTTAAAACTTAAGGAGCGCTTTAATAATGCCTTAGTGAATCCCATGATTATTGCCATGATTATTTGTATCGCATTTTTGAGCATTTTTGATATTTCATATGAGTCGTATAGTTATGGTGGGGATTTAATTTTTATGTTTTTAGGTCCTATGACCGCAATACTGGCTGTTTCTGTATATAATCGACTTGAAACATTAAAGAAAAACCTTGTTCCCATTTTACTGGGCACATTTGTGGGGTCGATGGCTGCGATAGGATCAATTTATTTTATGTGCCGACTTTTTGGCTTTAATGATACGATTCTTGCCGCTGTGTATCCAAAGTCGGTTACTAGTGCAATTGCAATACCCTTATCTGAGATGGGCGGTGGCATTATTGCCATTACCTTTGCCTCTGCAGTCATTACTGGGCAAGTTGGGGCGGTAGGCTCACCACTAATGGCAAAGATATTTGGGATAAAAGACCCGACTGCTATTGGAATAGCTATAGGAACTTCGACACATGCACTTGGTACTACTCGAGCATTTCAAATGGGAGAAACAGAAGGAGCTATGAGTAGCATTGCAATTGCTCTTGCAGGTGTATCCACTGTTTTGTTATACACTATATTTGGTTTAGTATAGATATGGATTGTCGGTTGACAAAACGCAACCGACAATTTACCTAAACTCGATTATAACTTTGCTCTATAGTTCTCAATTGTAAATAAACCGTATCATTTACTGGTGTCGCAACACCAAATTTTTCCCCGAGTTCACTCATTGTTTTTGAAAACAACTCTACTTCTGTTTTTCTCTTTGCCATTACGTCTTGACACATAGAAGTTCTACTTGTTGGCGTTAGCGTATTTAGTGTAACCAACCATTTATCCAGATCTGCATCTTCTAAGTTTGCTCCTGCATGCTTTGAAACTGCAATTACTTCTTTTTGGAGTAAAATCATAAAGTCAAATGCTTCCTGAACAAATTGATCATTTCCATTATTTTGAAATGGTGCGTAAGTTAGTTGAAGCGTAGCGGACGCTTGGTTTATACCAACATTTACCATATATTTAAACCAAAGCATTCTGAGCATGTTTTCTGGAACGTTGTAAGCTATACTTGATTTGTCAAAAAAAACTGCAATACTTTGTACTATTTCCGAGCACTCGTTTGTTGGTTTTCCGTCAACACTTTTATTTTCATTTTCGCCAAAGTAGATAATACCTTTTGGTCCATAGTAGCAATGTTCATTTCCATGTTGAGCATCGGTGCCAAGAATCATTGAAAGCGGTGCTTTTATTTGAGGATAGCGCTTTTCAATAGTTTGTTCACTTGAAATACCATTTAATAAAGAAATAATTCTTGTATTTTTACCTATATAGTTTTGCAAGTCATTAAGTATTGTTTCGAGGTGTTGATTTTTACATGCAATGATGACTAAATCTGGGCAGCCATCTTCTGTTGGAATACCAGAATCGCTGGCTTTATTATCTGCATCTGCAATATGAAAATTAATTTTTTCATCGTTTACCCATAGACCATTTTTTTTATATCGCTCAAGTCGCTCACCTCTTGCTAGTATACTTACTGCTTTTGGATTGTACGTATAAATTTGATGTGCCACCATAAGGCCTATAGCGCCTGCACCTGCTATTAAAACATGCTCAATACTTTTCATATAGTGTTTCCTTTTTTTTGTTTTTAGTATAGTATACTTTTATGGATATTTTGACAATAGTTCACATTACAAGTTATGCAGTTGCATTTTTATTATTGGTTACACTTCCTGTGCGATTTATTTTGTTTTCAAAAAAGGCAGGAGAGTGTCTTGTTGTTTTAGATCGGTCTAAAACAAAGCTTTATATTCTTGTTATTACTTTAGCTTTGGCGATGCTTGGAGTCTTATATTTTAGAGATTTTTCACTGTTTGTTGCAATCGTTCTTCACGCAACAGCTTTACTAGCTGTTGAAATGGGAGCACGAGAGGTATTGTATCGCGCAAAAGCTGGATTATATAAAGAAGTGCTGCTTGTTGATGGCAAGAAAATAAGCTCTCATGAAGTAGTTACGTTCCCAACATTGGAGTATGAAAAGGAAGTGAATAACACCCTTGATATTGTAACAGAAAAAAGAGGGACTATTACCGTCTTCTTTTCAACTATTCAAGAGCGTAATGATATTGTACAAATGATATCGGTGTGGCAAAAAAAGTAAACTTAGTTAAGTGTTACTACCGATGCAACTCTTCCATCGGCTGTATATACCTTTTCAGGGTTTGTTTCATCTAGGAATGAGTGGATACCTGAATAATAGTTATAATAGTATGTACCTTTTGGAAGAGCCAATTCTAGTTCGTATATTCCAAGTGAAGTTTCTGTTAGTTCATAAATAAACGGATCCCAATTTGTAAAGTTTCCTGCAAGGCGTATTTTTTTTCCAGATTCACCTTCATACACAAACCTGATTGTTTTTTGAGACGATTTAGTTTCAGTAATTACTGGTTGTTGTAATCCTATGTGAGAAACCTGTAGATTGGCCTTTGCATCATACACCTGTTCGGTATTAAGAGGGTCTGTTGTCCATAATCCATCCATAACAAGTCTATAAGAAATATTATTAACATTTTCAGGTATTTCTAATATATAAAATGAAACAAAACTTTCAGTATTGCTCCCATCCTCATTTTGACGTACGAGCCGTTTAAAGGTATGAATTTTTTGATATTGTTCAAAATTAAAAGCAATACCAGTATAGCGAACATTTGGACTTGCGGTAAAAATAATGTAATTATCATGTACTTGAGGTGCTCTTGGTCGTTCTATTGTTTGCAAAAGATTGTCGAGTATATATTGTTTTCCCTCAAACTGCTCTAGTTCAAGAGAAAAAAGAGGTGATAAACTGAGGCTAATAAAAGCTATAAGAAATAATTGTTTCATAATGTTATATTTAATATCGGAATTTGAAAAAAAATGTTAAGAAAAAATAAAGGCTTTTTAAAAAAAACCGATGATTATAAGGTAAGGAAAACAAAAAGCGTATTTTTAGTATAAAAGTGCTTGTTATAATCTGTATTGTGGGGTACAATTAGTCAAGAATGCCGGGAATAGAGAATCTTAAACAATTTAGTGATGATATTACTCAAGTAGGTGATGAGGTAGCCATTCGCCAACAGAATGGGACAACTATGCCTGAGGTATCAATTCCTGACAATGTTCCTCAAGAAGATGATTCCTACGATTTTGAATTTGGGTTACCTGAACCAGAAAAAGATTACGAAATTGAAGGCGGTAGTGATACCGATGAAGACTTAGGCTCAACTGAAGACATTTTAGCAAGTATTGCAAATGCAAACTCACCGCAAGAAGAACCACTCAACACTGAAGATTTAGATCCCGAAGTAGCTGCAATGCTTGGTAATATTTTTCCGCCAAGTACGCCAGTAGAGCCAGAAGCTGCTCCTGCTACAGACATAGACTTTCCTGATGCAACAGCAGCATTTAGTGATGAAATACCCGATATTGATTCACTTATGTCGTCTGGTGAGCAAGTTTTTGATGAACAATCCATTGATGATTTATTAGACTCTCCTAAACCTGAAATAATTGATGACTTATCAGGCTTTGACTCCTCTGATTCATTTGAATACCCATCCGATGAAAGCTTATCTATACCGTCGCTTGATGGTTTAGATGGATTGGGAGATTTTGGCTCTGCTCCTCAAATTACAACAGATGACGCAAGTTTTGATATGGGATCAGACTTTGATAACGCTGATACAACTGAAAGCTTGGATTTGGGATCAGACTTTGATAGTGTTGGTACTACAGAAAGTATGGACATGGGTTCTGATCTTGATATGTCTGCACCATCGAGCGATTTTGATGACTTTGGGGATACAGCTTCTGATAGTTTGAGTTTGGATGATGGCTTTGGTGGTAGTGAAGAAGCCCTATCGATGGGACCAGATGAGTCTTTTGATGACTTTGGGGACTCTTCTGATGATTTTGGCGGGGCTGCCGATGATTTTGCGCTGGACTTAGACGGTGGTTTTGATACAAGTGGGATGGAAGACTTCGATTCTGAAGATACTTCTTTTAGTGCAGACTTTGATGATACAAATTTTGAGATTCCAGGTTTTTCTGACGCTGATGCTGCTGAATCTCGCAAAGATTCTTTTGGCTTATTAAAAAAGAAAGAAGAAAGCGAAGATACTGAAAGAACTCATCTAACCGATACAGAATATGAATTATTTAAAAAAAATCTTCAAAGTTACCCTTTAAACTTACGCTTAGCAATAGATAAGGTTATTATAAATAATGAGTTTACAGATGCTGCCATTATGGAAGTACTGTTCAAAGTTGTTAAAAAGGTGTCTGCTCGAAAATTAGCAACACACTTAGAAAAAATGCTTGATATTGCTATTAGTGTACCACTTAACTATGAGCGTCGAACAGTTGAACAATATGAAGCATATAAGCTATCCATTGAATATCAACTTAAAAATAGAATTATTCCTGGTGCGATTGCAGCTGTAGTCTTAAGTACAATACTTTATATTCTGTTCTACCTTAGTGCTACCTTTATCTATAGACCAATTAGGGCTGAGATGCTTTATAACGATGGTTATGCACTAATAGAAAACGATTTATATGCACAATCAGAAATAAAGTTTAATGAGGCACTCTCATATAAGGTAAAAAAGAACTGGTTTTTTAAATACGCTCAAGGGTATAGAGATAAAAATCAATATGAACGCGCTCGAAATATGTATGAACAACTTGTTTTACGCTTTGATTATGATAAAAATGCAGCACTAGAATATGCCCGTATGGAACTTGATGACCTTGCAAATTATGAACGCGCTGCAGAAATAACGAGACGGTATATTCTTGATTATCATATTAATGATAAAGATGCTAAACTATTGCTCGGTGATATTTATTTAGATTGGGCAACAGCCACTCCTCAAGGTCAAGAAAGAGAAGATCGTTTTGAGCGAGCTCGCTTAGAATATGCCACACTAATGGATTTATATGGTCAGAACGACTTATATCTATCTAGAATGTTACGTTATTTTATGCGAACTGATAATCTTCGAGAAGTTTTAACGCTTCAGTCATACTTCTTAAGTGCTAAGAAAGTTACGCTTGAATCTACAGATCTGATTGAATTAGGTGGGTATTTACTTGAAAAACGATACGGATATTTACCACCTTCTGATGAATATCTTAGAAGCAGTATAGAAAACTTACGAAATGTATTAGATTTAGGTGTAGAAGCTGATGAAACTATTCCAGAGGCACACTATAACCTTGCTCGTTATTTTGTATATACTTCAAATGATTCACAAGCCATTGTAGCACTTAATAATGCTATAGGAAACTTTGAGGTTGCAAAAAAGCAAACACATGAGCGGACATTAAAGCATGTTGACTCATACAGGCTTTTAGGCGAAATTTATACTTCAAAAGAAGAATACCTTTTAGCAGAAGAAGATTTTGGTAGTGGTATTAGACTATTTGAACAAGCCCAAAATACAACCGGTCTTATCGGAAATGAAAATGTTGGAAAGCTATATAGTAATATGGGCGATTTAGATTACTTCATTTCTGGTGATTTAGACGTAGCCTTAGATAACTATTTGCATGCAGTTGAAAACTACTATGATATTCCTTCTGTCCGCTATAAAATAGGTTACATTCAATACGATAGTGGAAGGTTTTCAGAAGCATTAAACTCATTTGTCAAAACAGCTTCAGAAGATTCTTCTGATAGAAATTTATTGCTTTCTCTTGGAAATGTTCTTGCAATACGGGATGATGACTCAGCTGCAACTTCTCATTATGAACGACTATTAGGTATTCTTAATGCTGATCGTGACAGATACGGGATTCTCTTTCCTCAGGTACGAGCTGACCATGCTGTTATTGTTGACTTATACCTAAAGGCTACAAATAACCTTGGAGTAACACTGTCTAAATTAGCTGATAGAACTGGTAATACTGCTCTTCAAACAGAAGCATTAGGATACTTTTCAGAATCTTTAAGGGCTTGGGATAGTTTAACTAGAAACCAAGAGACTATGGTTCGCCTAGAAGGTAGCAACCTTGCAGAGCAAAATATTAAGTATTTATTATACCCAATCAGTGAGTTTGATCCCGCTATCTATGCCTCAATTCCACGGACATTGTACGGTGAAACGGGATTAAAACAAACTTCTCTAAATTAGGCGTATAAATGAAACAGAGTAATAAATCCGGAATAATTATTCAAAAAGAAACAAATACTATACGCAAAGAAATAGTGAGAAAATCTATACATCTTGCAACATGCGCAGTTCCCTTTTTCTTAGCGCATATGCGAATATTTGTACTGTTGGGATTATCAGCTGTGTTAGCGCTATACTGCATTGCTGAGCTGCTTCGCTTGCGAGGGAAAAATGTATTTATTTTTTCTTCGTTAACAGAAGTTGCGGCAAGAAAAAGAGATGAAAATAGATTTGTTCTAGGTCCTGTAACCTTAGCTAGTGGAGTTTTACTTTCAGCTCTACTCTTTGATGAAAAATCAGCTGCAATTGCAATTTATGCTCTTGCATTTGGAGACGGTCTTGCAAGCCTTGCAGGGAAAATCTGGGGAAAGCACCTCATTCCATTTTGTGCAGGAAAAACACTTGAAGGAAGTTTAACCTGCTTTGTGGCAATTTTTCTTTCAACATTGTTTGTAACTCAAAATTTTATGATAGCATTAATTATTTCTTTTGTAGGAACAATCATAGAAGTTCTACCAATTAAAGATTTTGACAATGTCATTATTCCTCTTGTTCTTGGCTTTGTCTCTCAAGTTTATTTCCACATATAATACCGATGAAGTTTTCTCAAAAAGTATATTGTCCCTAAAAGTAAGCATGCAGACCCCACACAAAAATTTGCAAGTCTCGTGGTATCCAATAATATTACATATCCAATACATAATACTAGAAACGCTATAGAAGCCTTTTTATAATCATCCGACTTTTTACTAGTAGGTGATAAGTACATTGAAGCAAAGGTAATAACAATAAATACAATTCTTATTACCTCAAATATGGAGTTAAAACCATACTGAGGACTAAAGTCAGTTGCAATGCCTCTTACGTCAATCGGGACAATTACTGAAAAGGCTAATGCTACAACGGATACAATTCCAATAAACTTATCAGAGTCTCTTGTATCTGCTTGTGAAACTAAAACACCTTGAAATAAAATGGAAACAATGACTTGCATTTGCCCAAAAAAAGCGATGCTACTTATAGATTGTAAAAATACTGTATAACCATTTTGAAGAGAAAAAAGTGGTATGCATAACAATATCGTTTTGCAAAAAAAGCCAATTAGCATTGCGAAAAAATATAACATTTCGGGTGACTTTGTTTTCTCAAAGGTAAAATAAACTGTATATCCAACTACAGGTACATAGAATGAAAAGAGAACAATAGATAGTATAACGTAGAGTGAGCTTTGAGAAAAAAAGAAGTATGAAAAAGATTTCTCAGATAACAGGTCCTCTGTATTTGTGTGTATACCAGTATTTAGAAAAAAGAGAATTATTCCAACGATAAAAAACACACCGATTATTGTGCTAAAAGTTGAGAACCATAGTAACAGTTTATTTTGTGTCGATAATGTCATACTATATAGAATACTCTTATAACAAATTTATGTAAAGACGTCTACATAAAAAACCGATACATATAGTAGAATTATTTTGCGTTTGCTCTTATGCGGGAGGATTTATGTTAAAACGTATACTTACTTGTTGCTCACTTCTTTTGGTGGCATCTTTTTTAGTTGCAGGAGATGCTGCAGCATATGTAGATGAAGGATTTTCAGAAAATGGGAATATATATGTATTTGGACAATATGGTAGTGTAGATAAAACTTGGCAAGGTTACGCTGAGATATACACTGTCGATATTGCCGAAAATGACTATGTTGACGGTGGGGTCTTTACAACACCTGCAGGGTCTAATACAGCAGGGAAGAATGGGCATACATTGTATACTGCTCTGCGTAATAAAAATACTGCATATTTAGATAGTCTTGGGCTTCGTACAGTTGATATTACAAATGTATTGTATCTAAAAAATGATTCAAGGACATCAAGTGATTCAATTTCTATAACAGACTTTGAAGATTCAAAACAAACATATTCTGTGTCGTTAACTCCTTGGTATTCTGGTAATACACCTTCTTCTAAATCATCATTCTTTATTACAGTTGAAAAATTTGATGACGCAGGAAATCTTGTTGGAAAACAAGTTATCGGGAATCCTGATATAAAGCGTCGTGGTGTTGTTGGATATAGCATTGAAAAAATAATGCGCTCTCCAAATAACGAAAGTTTTATTTTTATTGTAGAAAAAACAATTGCCACTGCAAACGGCAATTCAATTAGATATATGGTTGAAACGCTCGAAATTGATAATTTTGAAAAATAAAACCTAGATGCAATAAAAGCTGCCCGTACTTAGGCAGCTTTTATTGCATCTACTCAACTTCTCTAAATAACTGGAACACTTTCTTGCCATCTTCCTCAAGATGGCGAATAAAAACAATATCATTAACAATATTTTTTTCAAGCCATAAACTTTCTAGGTATAATTCCTCTGATGCAAGTTTATATATATTCGTATTTTCATCTCCATTATCTGTACGCAAACCTTGCAAAAAAAGATACTTTCCTTGTTTGATAGAGCTACATGATTTAGCTCCTTCCTCTATACTATCTTTTATTAAAAATCCCAAAAACTCGCCGTCAAGCAAAAAAAGTTCTCTATCTGGTGACATTTCCTTGTTTCCTACTGCACAGCGATATTTCCATAGATATTCTGTTTGCACGGTATTGAGTGCATTATTGGTTGTATAATTGAGGTCTTTATATAAGCTAAGCGTCTTAATTGTAAATTTCATATCGAAAGTATACAAAAAAAGGGAAAAAAAATCTCATTTTTTCAATAAAAAATCAATTTTTGAACAATAATATATAGTATACACTTTATTCAGGAGTATCATATGAGAAAAAGATTTTTAGCTTCGGTACCATGGTTTTTGTATATAACAATGGTATGTGTTACATGTATTATCCTTTCTGCAGGGTCTTGTACATTCACGTCAGAGGGTTTATCAATCATTTCAGGAGATTATACTTCTCCCACATTGGAACATTTTTTAATTGAAGATGAAACAAAGGCTGTGATTCAATTTTCTCATAAGGTAAGTTTTCCGAAACTTGATTACTATGTACTAAATAACGCATCAGAAATTCAAGGTGCA
This sequence comes from uncultured Treponemataceae bacterium, assembly GCA_964369585.1. Classification (GTDB taxonomy): domain Bacteria; phylum Spirochaetota; class Spirochaetia; order Treponematales; family Treponemataceae; genus CAYJFX01. The sequence goes on from CAYJHL010000014.1 coordinate 16,064, forward strand.
GTTCAGCAAAGCGATACTTTACATATAGGCTCAGTTAGTGTAGAAGGCATAGGTGAAACAACGATGTTCTTAAATGATAATAAAAGTGTGTTTTCCTATATCCTCAATTTTCCAATAAAAACTGAAGCACATTTGCAATACATTCTTTCAGGTATCGTTAAAGATGAAGTTGGAAGCACCTTATCGTTTACACTTAGTTTTTCAGGCTATAATTCTCGGGTTCCAAGAATTATTTTTTCTGAAATATGTACTGAGTATTCAAAACCAAGGACAGAATTTGTTGAGTTTTATGTATTAGAAGATGGGAATTTAGCAGGTGTAATGTTACAAAGTGCAAGTGATGGGATACCCAAAGATTACACCTTTCCTTCAGTTGAAGTAAAAAAAGGTGAGTATGTTGTGCTACATATGCGCACTTTAGAAGAAGGAGCTGTGAATGAATTAGAAAGCGATCTCAGCTTATCAAATACAAAGCAATCGAGCAGTACAGGGCGTGATTTGTGGATAGCTGGAGCAGAAACGAGATTGCCCAAAAATGATGTATTACTATTACGTAGTCGACAAAATGGCTCCCTCCTTGATGCCGTTGCTTATACCGATGGAACTAAAGAAGACTGGCCAAAGGATTCGATGCTTGAGTACATCACCGAGGCCTCCTTATCAAATTTGTGGCAAGGGGGGACTGATGTTTTACTAGCAGCGAATATTGAAAAAACAACTGCAACACGCACATTTTGCCGCCAAAATGTGCGTGAAATTGCTTCATGGTTTGATAAAGGGGAAAATCACTGGATAAACTCAAAAGATGATTGGATTATTGTTGATACTAGTAATTTAACTCCTGGAAGCGAAAACTCATCTGTAATGTATAGTAAATGAGGTATAATATTACGTAACACCAATAATGTATATTGCGCTATTCGGAAAAGCAGTATATTATTAAGGTATGAAAAAAATATGTATTATTATAATGGTTTTGTTATGTGCTTATCCTGCTATTTTTGGACAAGAGAATAATAGCGTAAAATCTAACGCTTCAATTGATTCACTTAATCGCCCAAGTGTTGCTTTAGTACTTTCAGGGGCTGGCCCTAGAGGCTTTGCGCATATTCCAATAATTGAGCTTATTGAAGAATTAGGGATTCCAATTGACTTTGTATTGGGTACAAGTTCTGGAGCAATAGTTGGCGGGCTTTACAGTGCTGGGTATTCAGGAAGGGAGCTAGCAGAGACCGTATTAGATATTGATTGGACTATTCTTTTACAGGACAGTACAAGTCATTTGCTTACAAATGCAATGGGGACACATAGTGCCGCAACAAATCTTTTTAACGTAAAATTAGATGGAGATTTATCTTTAAACTTAGGCGGAGGACTTTTAACTGGGCAATATGTTTATAGTAAGTTAAAGTCATTAACGGTCAAGATACCATCATATATGGACTTTGACAATCTTCCTATACCGTATAGAGCTACTGCTGTAGATTTGGTTTCTGGTGACCTTGTATTAATGGGGGAGGGGGATATCGCTGAAGCTATGCGTTCGAGCATGACTCTTCCAGGCGTATTTGAGCCATTTCCAGTTAATGGGCGTTATTATCTTGATGGGTTTATTCGAAATACACTTCCAATTGGTGCTGTTAGAGATTTAGGGTACGATATTGTTATTGCTGTAGAAATATCAGATAAGGTTGTAGAAGATGCAAGCACACTTGGGTCAAACCCTATTTCTGTTTTGAATCAAGTACTAGCAATACAACAAGCGGTAGTTACTTCCCAGGAATATGGAAATGCGGATCTTGTTCTTTTTCCTAATTTAACCGAGTTTGGCTCTGCAGATTATGCTTTTTCAAAGGAAATATACGAAAAAGGAAAGCTAGAAGCAGAAAAATTTCGAGATGAATTAATTGACTTACGATCAAAAATTTTCGATTCCACTAGCATGGAAGATGCGGATGCAAAACAAGTAGCAATGGTAATGGATGATGGCGAAACCTATTTTAGAGAACCTATCTCCTATGCCAATTTACCATTATTAGTTGTAGATGACATTGTGTTACATAATGCTTTTACCTATGATGAAAAAATGATACGCAAAGAATTTGAAAAAATACAGGGTAGGCCCATCGGGGAAAAAGAAATAGAGGTGTTTCTAAAAAGTATATATGAAACAAGTAACTACCTAATGATTACATCTCGTTTTAACTCAAGTAATGATCAAACAGTGTTAGAGTTGCAGTTTTACCAAAAGAAATTTGAATCTGTGCTCATTGGGGCAGTACAAACTTTTGAAGGAAGCATTTCTAGAAGTTCGTCTTGGGAAATTAGTACCGCTGCAACTGTACAATTTTATGATTTTTTAGGGTTAGGTGGAATATTCTCGTTACAGGGCTCTTTATTGAGTAAATCAGGTTTGGAAATGAGGCATCTGCAACCAATAACTGATAAAGTCTTTTTGCGCTCAACAATTAATGCATTTCAAATAATTGATATTGAACATTCTGGTTTTTCGCAAACTGCAGTTCAAGATTCATACTTTAGAGAGGGTACTGCAGCATTTGCCCTTGGAGTATTTTTCTCTCCAAAACATAAGCTACTCAATGAAGTAGGTATTCATTGGATTGATTCTACTCGAACCTCAACTGCGCTTGGCGATGGTGTTTTTAATGCTGATGATTTAGACATAGTATATACAGTGGATGCCTACTCTCGATATACGTATAATAACCTCGACTCTTTAGTTTTCCCTTCAAAAGGTTTTTATAGTGATATAACTGTACTTGGCGGAGTTCCTCTTGATGATAGTGATGCACCAACACTTTTTGAAGTATTAAGCATAGATAGTATTTTAGCAGTTCCTTTTAATGCTAATTTCAGTTTTGTACTAAACTCTTTTGTGGGTTTAAATACTTCACAAGTATTAACAAATCAGTCGGAGTTAGTTATAAAATATGGTTTTACTACTTATGACAGAGTGTTTTTTCCTCATGTGATGCAACGATATTCATATGGAATACACAAGCTAGCATTAAAAGCCGACTTTCAATTTCAACCCGACAACGCTTTAACTGTTTTAGGCGGGAAGTTGTTTTTTGGTCTAGGTGGAGCAATTGGAAATGTGTGGAATGATTATAGTTCGCTTAGTAGTCTTGATGATTATACCTGGCAAGCGTCAGCTTTGACTGGAGTTCGTATAACAGATTCACTTGGAATTAATGTTCGAATAGGAGCTGGTGAGTACTCTACAGGAATTGAACCATTTGCTTCTATAGATTTTATTGTAAAATCATATTAAGTAAGATTTGGAAATAAGATGGTATTTGTTTTCTTTTATTTATATACTACTTGCTGAATGCGGTGCTATTTCGTATAATGTTGTTATGAAAAAATCTATTTTTGCATTATTCGCTTTCTTTATGTGCGCAACTTTTTTTTGGGGACAAGCTGTTAGCACAGAACTACCTATACAAAATAGTACAGATTCTGAAAGACCAAGTGTAGCACTAGTACTTTCTGGAGCAGGGGCAAGGGGCTTTGCTCATATCGCTGTTATTGAACTATTAGAAGAACTAGGAATCCCCATAGATATGGTTATCGGAACAAGTTCTGGAGCAATAATAGGTGGATTATATAGTGCTGGTTATTCAGGTGCTGAAATTGCTGAAAATATGGTATATGTAGATTGGCCGATGCTTTTACAAGATTCGACGGTACGATCTTTAGAAGATGCCCTAGGTTCACATAGTTCAGAAACAAATTTTTTTAACCTACAATTAGATAATACTTTTTCGCTTAATTTAGGTCGAGGGCTTTTATCAGGCCAATATATTTATAGTAAGATGAAAGAATTAACGGGAAACTTACCTTCGTATATTGATTTTGACAATTTACCAACTCCCTATAGGGCTGTTGCGGTAGATTTACTAACTGGTGAATTAGTCATTATCGATGAAGGAGATATTTCTGAGGCAATGCGTGCGAGTATGAGTATCCCAGGTGCATTTGAGCCATTTCCTATAGATGATAGATTTTTTCTTGATGGGTTTATTAGGAATAATCTCCCTGTAGCTGCAGTAAAAGACTTAGGATATGACATTGTTATAGCAGTTGAAATGTCAGATAAAATGGCCGAAGATGCAGATGCATTTAATTCAACTCCAATTGTAGCATTAAATCAAATTCTTGCATTGCAACAAGCTGTTGTAACTACTCAAGAGTATGAATATGCAGATTTAGTGCTTTTCCCAGACTTATACGAATTTGGACAAATGGATTATGCTTATTCACCCGAAGTATATGAAAAGGGTAAAGTTGAAGTAGAACGATATCGTGAAGATTTAATAGCTCTGCGCTCAAAAATTTTCCCTGAAATGGCAGATGCAGAATATTCAGGAGAACTATATCAAAGAAAAGTGTCATATAACGATGTTCAAAAACTTAAGATAGAAGAGCTTTCACTACACGGGGTAGCTTTTCCTGATGATAAAATGCTTACCAAAGAGTTTGATGCCATAAAAGAAAATCCTATTGGAGGCAAAGAAATAGATTATCTTTTATCAATGGCATATCAAACGGGAAACTACACAATGGTAAAGGCCCGAATTAATACACTTGGTGAAAAGCCTACATTAGAATTAGACTTTATTCAAAAGAACAGGGAAGCAGTTCAAGTTGGGAATGTTGAAATTTTTGAAGGAAGTCTTTCTCGAACCGCTACATGGGAAATAACGGTTTCAACTACGTTGCAGTTTCGAAACTTAAATGATTTAGGTGGAGTTCTCTCTTTACAAGTAGCCTTTTTAAATAATTCAATTTTTGAATTATTGTATTTACAACCAATTAATGAGAATATCTTTTTACGTGCAAAAGCAAATATATTTAGTACACTAGATATTGAAAACTCAGGTTTTGAAAATATCGAATTACGCGATTCGCAATTTAGGCATGCTACTCTCGCCCTTGCTGGTGGTGTGTTTTTTTCACCCGAGCATAAAGTGTTAGCCGAAGTGGGAGCACATTGGATTGATTCTACAAAAGCATATACGGATGACCTCGATATAATGAAAAGTGTACGTGATTTAGAATTTGCGTATACACTTGATGCTTTTACGCGTTATACATTTGACACATTAGATTTTCCTATGTTTCCAACAAATGGTTTTTTTAATGACCTAAACATTATGGGTGTTCTTCCAATAAAAGATACAACTTTTACTGAACCTTTTGATGTATTGAGTACTAATTTCGTTTTAGCGACTTCATTTAATGATAATATTAGCCTCGTGCTCAATGGATTTATCGGAACTAATGTAACGCAAGGCCTTGCTAAAGAAGTTGAACTTGTTCCTATGTATGGATTTACAACTTATGATCGGGACTTTTTCCCTCACGTTATGCAGCGCTATATGTACGGCATTCATAAGCTAGCACTTAAAGCAGACTTTCAGTTTAAACCAAGTAATCAATTAACAATACTTGGAGGCCAATTCTTATCAGGAGTGGGGGGTGCAATAGGTGGTGTTTGGGATAGCTATGCCTCTTTAGCGAATTTTGATGATTTAGATTGGCAGGCTTCAGCTATGGCGGGGGTGCGAATAAGGGATTCCATTGGTGTAATGATACGCGCAGGTGCAGGAAATTACAAGGGCGATATAGCTCCGTTTGTTTCACTAGACTTAATGGTAAAGTCATATTAATACAGGATTACACAACAATGAAAAAGTTTATAGAATTTGATAATGTAACATTTGCATATCCGGGCGATGAAAAACCCAAAGCGATATTTCAAAATTTTTCTGCGAGCCTTCCAGGAGGTTTTGTATGCTTAATAGGACCTAATGGTAGCGGAAAGTCTACCTTTATGTTACTAGCATCCGGTCGACTAAGTCCTCAGCAAGGTAGCGTAAGTGTTTTTAGTGAAAATCTTGCATCAAAAGAAGAAGAAAAGCGTAATTTAATAGCTTCTGTAATTTACCAAAACATGGAGTTTGAAACCACAGAAATAACTGGCAAAGTATTGGATGAAGTCTGTGAAAAAGGATGTGTTGAACAAAGGAAAAAGCAAGACTTGCTTGACACAGTGAAAAAAGTTTTTGAATTAGAGTCTTTTTTAGTTCGGCCTCTAAATGTTTTATCAAAGGGTGAAATGCAACGCACCTTACTGGCTTTTTCTATATTGTATGGTTCAAAGTCACTCTTTATGGATGAACCCCTTTTTGCAATGGAAGCGTATCAAAAAGAAAGAGCATTAGAGTACTTGAGACAGTATAGCATTGATAATTCTATCCCTGTATATGTTTCATTGCATGAATTAGAGCTTAGTCGGAAGTATGCAGAAAATATATTGCTATTTTATCCAAACCGTGATATAGATTTTGGCACACCAAGTGAAATACTTGAAAAAGAAGCACTAGAAAAGGCTTATGGTATACCGGTTACAATGCTAAAAGATGCTGAAGCCTTAAACCGAAAAATATTACTAGAACAAGAATCAGTAAAGAACTCAGAATAAAGAAAACTACTTGCACAATATAGCTCCTTTTCGTATACTAGTTTTATGAAAAGAATGGTTTTTGCTATAGTGTTGGGTCTCTTTTGTTTGTATACCGTGGTAGGACAAACATCTGGCACCGAGCAAACGGTGCAGCTTACTGATGACAGACCAAGTGTTGCTCTAGTTCTTGCTGGTGGTGGTGCACGAGGGTTTTCTCATATCCCTGTAATAGAATTACTTGAAGAACTTGGCATACCTATTGATATGGTAATTGGAACCAGTGCAGGGGCTATTATAGGCGGCTTATATAGTGCTGGGTATACTGGGGAAGAAATTGCTCAAAAAATGTTAAACTTAGATTGGCCAATGCTGTTTCAAGACTCTACTATGCGTCCATTAGAAAAGGCTTTAGGCAGCCATAGTAGTGACTCTAACATAGTAAATATTCAGCTAAA
>CAYJHL010000015.1:0-14790 GCA_964369585.1 uncultured Treponemataceae bacterium
ACTCAGAAATCTTTTCTTCAGGTAAACTTTCTAGAAGTCTATCCATATATGAAAGCACTGATTTAATTTCTTCTTGCATATCTGTTGCAAAGCTTTGCGGTTTCTCGCCGGTGAAATCATCTTCATCAGTTTCAACTACAGTAGATTGCCATTGATCACTTTTGAATATAGAACTAACAGGAGCATTACTGTCGGGTTCAGTATATGCGGCATCGATTTCAGAATCAGCAATTTCTGACGATAAATCTTCTTCAATTTCAACGTCATCATCTGTTTCATCAATAACACTCGTTTCATCGAATTCAATATCAAAGTCATCATCTTCAGCAACAGTTGAATCAATAACTTCTTCCTCTTCTACTCCCCCCATATCAATCTCTTCAGATTCTTCAATTGGGTCATCTTGCAAATATTGCATAGCAGAATCATCGATTTCTTTTGGTTCTTCTTCCTCATCATCAAAGAAATTTACAGGAGAAGAATCAACTACTAAGTCTTCAATTACTGGAACTTCAATTTCATCTGGTAACCCATCGTCACCATCCATATCAAAATTGATATCATCAAGACTAGGCTCAACTAATTCTTTATCCTCAATAATTAATGTTGTATCGTCGTTATTAAAATAATTCTCTTCTAAATCATCAATTTCGAAACTTTCAGTGTCTAGTTCTATTTCTGCAGTTTCGCTCGAATCAAAATCGGTATCATCAAAGGCAATAGCGTCATCTGTAGAAGTCTCAAGTGATTCATCTTCTATCATTGATTCTTCAGTAATATCAAAAGAATCTTCACTCATAATAGCATCATCAAAGCCAATATCAAATGAATCATCCTCAGAAACTGACTCTTCACTTATATCAAAACTTTCTTCTTCACTACTTCCTTCTACAATACTTGATTCTGAAACAGTATCAGTATCTTCAATTGATTCAGATTCATCAGAACCTTCATCATCTACTGTAAAGTCTGCGCTTGTTAAAATATTGTTTAATTCATCACCTGATAATGCAATAGTATCATCGCCTTCATAGTCAGTAAAAAAACCACCTTCTGCTGTGCCGTCTGCTTTTGGAGATGCACTCACTTTGTCTGTTTTAATTTTTGCTAACTCTGTCTTAAATTGAGACATTTCACTGCGTAAGTTTGATAATTCTGCAACAATTTGACTTAATACATCTGTCGTATCATTTGAAGCTGCAACCGATTCAGTAGAAGCTACTGATTCTTCTGCTGTTTCAGGTTCAATGCTAATGTTAAAATCTTGTACAGGTTCTTTTTCATCTTCAAAGCTTATATCTCTTTTTTCTGAGTCACTTACTGAGGGTATATCATCTAGTGTAATTTCTTCACCAAAATCTATACTACTAGCATCTTCTGAAATTGTGTCATCAATATCAATTGAATCAGTTTCAGTTGAAACAGTATCGAAAGAAAAGTCATCAAGTGATTCAAAGGAAATATCATCGGAATCATCTAAGTCTATTGATGATTCTTCAATGTCGTTATTCAAAGCAGTTTCTTCAACAGGAATATCTAAATCTTCACCGATTGATGCAGTTTCTTCTGCGACAGTTTCACCAACAGAACCTTCGCTACTTGAAAAGTCATCTGTAAAATCATCAAATGAAATATCAAAATCGTCGGAGTGGTCAACTGCTACTACTGAATCATCATCACTTTGCTCAAAAGCTGTTTCACTTGAAGTTACATCTTCATCCATGAATTCAAAATCCGATGTTGCGTCAAATGTTATTTCATCAGAATCTACTGGAGAGTCTTCTGGTTCTTCAGCAGTAATGCTTTCTGTATCATCCATGAAAGTATCAAAATCCATATCAAAAGAGTCATCAATATCGGCAGATTCTTCAACGTCCATATCGCTGGTAATATTTAATAGTTCATCAGTGGTGAGAGTAGTATCGTCAGAATCATCGCTTTCTACAGTAACAGCTGAATCGTCAGCACTATCAACTAAGTCCATACCAAAGTCATCGTCAAAAACACTTTCATCTTCTGAGAATATTTCTAAACTGCTTGAGTCAAAGTCGCCTTCTCCAAGATCTAAAATTTCCCCATTATCATCTATCTCATCCATTTGAGATGTGTCTTCTAACGAGGCTTCAGAGGGAGATTTTTTTACCCACACCCCGTATTGTTCTAGCGAAGTTTCGACATTTTCATCTTCAAAGTTTTCTTGTTCTATTGACATAACCACTCCCATGGTAAAAATTACATTCATTTATATATCGGCATAATAATTCATATTGATTAATAAAATAAATCATCTTTGACTCATTATATCACACTTTTTATATTCAAGAAAAGAGGAAAAAAGCCGAAAATTGAAAATATGAGTCGTTTTCATTTATTATTTTCAGCCGCGTGCGCTGTATTGGTTTACGTATGTATCTCTATTTTTGCAGGTCAACATGGAATTTGGGCCTACACCCAATTAGAAGAACATAAAATTGTTTTAGCTCAGCATTTATCTGCATTACAACAAGTTAACGAGCAGTTAACCATTGATTCTAATGCTCTAAAAGATGATGAAAGTGTGCTAAGAGCATATGCAAAAAAGATGGGATTTGTTAGCGAAGGCGAAAGGCTATTAAAGATTAGTGGCTTTGCTGACACGCCAGCATTTGTATATAATGCAGGTTCAAAGATACTAAGACCTCAAATTATTTTTGTGCCTGATTGGATTTCAAAGTGTATTGGTTTTTTTGTTTTCATTACAATCAACCTCATTATATCTTTATTGCATTTAAAAAAGAGTATAAAAACATATGATTCTATTAAAGTCTAACACTGATACGATTTCCATTGTAGCACAAGCGCTCATTGAAAATAAAGTAGTTATTATTCCAACTGATACTGTCTATGGATTTTCAGGAATTGTTCCTTTCTCTGATAGTACTATTCGTACAATAAAAGGCAGAGAAGAAGTAAAACCTTTTATCCAACTTATAGCAAGTCCAGATGATATCCAAAAATATTCAAGCACAAAACTTCCACCTGAAGTTGCAAAATATATGCCTGGACCTCTTACTGTAATAGTTGAAAATAACGATAAAAACGGTACAACAGCTTTTCGATGCCCTGATGATATATGGTTACAAACGCTCATACGTACATGCAATGCCCCACTCTATTCGACTAGCACTAATAGATCAGGCTTACCTATTATCTCGGACATACAAGAAATGGAAAAAGAATTTGGAAATGAAGTTTTTTGTATCGTTGATGGGGAAATTCCTACTGCAAATCAGTCACTTCCATCAACTATTGTTGATATTAGTAAAGGTGAAATTACGGTAGTCCGACAAGGTTCTGTTGTTTTAGATAATTAGCGGTACCATTTTACTGGTATTTCAGTTTTTATAATATTTGAAACATTGCTTCCCGGCTCGCTTACATACGTATGCTTTATACCTACTAAAGAGTTTTCACTTTCAATAGTCATATCCCACTCAATAGGATTTACATCCAGCGCTTTTACCAATGCAACTTCCCTTGGTAATTCTGGAAAAAACGAAGCGTTGGACTTACTATCCTGCACTGCAAGCAATGAATCTCCCTCAACAGTTATGCTTATATTCATGCTTGCGCCGTTCTCAAAAATAACAAAGCCTTTTCCGCCGCGAAGAATCACAATTTTATCAATATGCTCTTCTCCTTTCCATGTTCCAAATAATTTTGATATAGAAACAGAAGAACCATTTCCTTGAACAGCAGCATTTTGCTCAATTGCGACGTCCTGAGAATCTGAAGAATAAGCGGCAAGTAAATCAGATAGAACATCCTTTGCCTCAATTAATACGCGATAATATTCATCGTAAACGTATTTAACAGTAATTTCTTTGCCAACTGATAAATCAATTAAAAATAAACTAACATACCACTTATCATTATCTTCTTTTATTTCATTATAAAAAAGAATGTCATTCGTTCCTTTATGAGAGTCTAGTACATTAATATCAAAAATAGTTGTACGTCTATCAACTAAGGTAAAGTCTCCCTCTGCCTGAAACTGCGAATAAAATAAATCTGTTGTTAGTTGTAATTTAGAATCTTCACTCGTTTCGACCGTGGGACCATAAAAGTATAAAAGAGTATTTGAACCAGAGGAAGAGGAATCTTGGCTAAAAACGCCATGAATAATAGAGAATAGTAATAATGTTAACACCGAAAAGCGACGAATGCATTTTCGGTTTATTTCATTCATAAACTAGTCTTGCAAACCCTTTCTAAATTCTCGCTGCATATCGAGCTTAACATCCCGCTCACGAATATCTGAACGTTTATCATAGTGTTTTTTACCACGACAAAGTCCTAAAGTTACTTTAACACGTCCGTTCTTTAAGTAAAAATCGAGTGGAATTAGAGTAAACCCTTTTTCATCAACCTTTCTCTTAAGTTTTTTTATTTCATCGGCATGCAGTAACAATTTTTTATGTCGTTCTGGAGAGTGATTAAAAATTGACGAAAAAACATATTCAGATATATGCCAATTCTTTACCCACACCTCATTGCGTATTATTTCAGCAAAAGCATCAGGAAAAGACATATTACCAGCCTTTACCGATTTTACCTCTGTTCCTTTTAATTCAACGCCACACTCAATAGATTCATCAATAGTATAGTTAAACCGCGCTTTTCTATTTTGTGCGATTGTTTTAGTTCCGCCTTTACTCATACATATAGTATACGATAAGTTTAAAAAACCCTCAAGTGGGTAATAGAAAAAAAACTATAGAATACAAAAACTTGTTTCATTTTATTGAAATTAACAATAAAAAATGATATACTTATTATAGTTACTTATCAAAAACGGAGGTATAAGTATGAAAAAAATCGTAATAATGTGTGTACTAGTATTGTTTGTAATTTCTAATACATTTGCACAATTTGACGAACAAGAAAAAATAATAAATGAAGCAGCTACTTCTTTTATGAGTGATTTTTCAACATCATTAATCAATGCAACAACAAACCAAAATGTATACGCAGATGCATACATTGGAAAACTTTTTCCATCTGTTCCACCTCATTTTGCAGTGGGGCTAAATGCAAGCATTGCTCAACTTGAAATGGGAGAGCTTTCATCAGTCGTTTCAGAAATAAATGATATTGTTGAAACTGCAAACAGCGCATTAGGTGGAAATGCATTAGGTATTAAAGAGCTTCCAGAGACAGCTGTATTGCCACTTTTCACTGCAGATGCACGACTTGGTGGTGTATTCTTACCGTTTGATATTGGTGTGTCATTTATGAGACTTAAAGAAATCGATTTTTTTGGAATAAACCTAGATTACACTACAGTAGGTGCAGATCTTCGCTACGCAGTTCTACAAGAAAATCTTCTTTTGCCTAATATTTCTATTGGTGCTGCATATTATTACACAACAGGAAGTATTGCAGTTTCTGAAGACGTTGCAAGCTTTACATTAAATAATAAGATGAAAATTGCTTCTCTTTCTGCACAAGTATCAAAGAGCTTTTTGTTCGTAACACCTTTCATTGGTGCTCGATTCTCAATGATAGAAACAGAAAATAATTTTGATTGGAATGTTTCAGTAATTGGTCAAAGCATATCTGGAAACCCAGAGTACAATAAAGATTTAACTGAACTATACTCAACTAATGTGTATGCAGGTCTTTCTTTTAATATCCTAGTGTTAAAAATAACACCTTCTGTATCATATGACTTCAACAATGAAATAATTACTGGTGCCTTTAGTCTTAAAGCTCAGTTATAATACTAAAAAAAGTATATGAAATAAAATCCCTGTTGTTTAAACAGGGATTTTTTATTGTACATATAAGTCAATAATAAACTGTACTTCTGTTACGGTGCATCCAAGCTTGTTTGCAATATAGTCAGATGAAAAATCTTTTGCAGCTAGTTGTAGCACTCTTTCTTTAAACGGCACTTCCTCAATTGGGCTATGTTCTACATGGGCAATTTCAGGAATATCTACTGGGGCGTCTTCATACATTGTTTCTACAACAGTATTTTCTATCGTAGGAGTAGTCGAAGTATCTTCAATTCTGTATGAATCAAAATCAATTGAAAGCTGCACACTATCAGAATAATCATGTTCTGCATCATTGTGAGTCATTTTCTTATACGATTCTATAGCTTTCCGATCGGTTGTATGTGAAGATTTTTTTGAAGACAATCGACCTAATACTTCTTTTTCACGCCGTTTATTTTTCTCTTGCCCTTGCAACAAAAGCATCTTTTTATCTGCTTCATCAATAAGAAAACGTAAGTTTTTAGATCGTTCTTCAAGCAACGTAACATCATCGAGTGTAGTTTTATTTATCTCAATAATTAATTTTTCGACCTCATTTTTTATATCTGAAAGAAGCGCTTGCGGAGAAAATGATCGCTTTAAGCGTAAAAAAAACACAAACCAAAGTGCTATGTTTATAAGAGAGATAATTATGAGTAAAACAACTTCACCTGATATCATGTAGACTATCCTGAAATATCAATGTGCTGACCAAGATTCGGGTCTTTTATAACCTCAAATTTTTCTTCAACTACTTCTTCATTTTTTTCTTCACGCTCGTCTGATGTTTGGGCTTCAGCATCACTATTTTTTCTATCTTTTACATGAGAAAGACCATCGTCATCCATGTCGGCTTTTTCTACTGTAGAAGCTTTCTCTTGAACTCTTTTTGTAAGCTCTTCTTGTTGTATAGCACTTTGCAATTGTATCCCTTGCTGCTTTTGTGCAGTCATTTTTGATACTTTTTCAAGGGATGAATACATTGTTTGTAGATCAATTGGTTGAATAGCCATCTGGTACTCGCGCTTCGTCTTCAGCCTGAGGGGCTTCATATTTGCCATATCGAATAAAACCATCTTCATAAAAGAAGGTAACAGCTTTTGTTTCATTTCGTATTTCTTCGCGTACATCTCGAATATTTATTTTTACACCCGAGTATACAGCACCTGATGCAGATACAGTACCAATAACTTTTAGTTCGCGCAAATGATCCTGAATCTCTTGAATTTCTTTTGACATTTCATCTACTTCAGCATGAATATCTTGCTTTCGGCTCATAAGTGTATTTAAACTTTCTTCTTTTTCTTGAGGAAGTGTTTTTCGAATTTTCTTTTGCTGCTCTAATGTTTGTATATCCAATTCAATTTCATTAAGTTCTTTAATGAGTTGTGCTTGCTTTTCTGTTAATTCGTCTAAACGTTTTTTTGCTTTTGGATCATAACCTACAGAAAGAATAGTTTCACTTGCTCCTGCACTGCTTCCGATAGTTTTTGCGCGAATTTCTTCTGTAGCAAACGCATGTCCACCAATAATACTTGCACGTTTACCTTGTACTAATATTTTTTTATTGCTGGTAACGTTAGAGTTTATAATACCATCACGTACTACAATAAATTCTTCAGCCTCTACAGTAGCATTTTGGATAAATTTGGCCCACATCGAACCACCAGCTTTAATAAGCCCGCTGTCTTTACCCATAACACCTAAAGAAACAACTATATCACCGTCAGCTTCTAACACACTATTTTCAACAGTTCCGTAAACTTCAATATTCCCTGAAGCTTTAACTTGGAATCCATCTTCAACGTTTCCTTTAATAATAACAGTACCGAGAAATGTAATATTACCAGTTTTAATATTAACGCCATCAACTTCCATAATTGGTTCAACATTAATCTTGTCATTTACTAATAGTACTTGCCCATTAACGGTTGCACGTATTGTCCGACCGTCCGAATCAACTGCAACATTTTTACCTAATGGCAATGAAATATCTTTTCCATTTTTCGCTTCTAAAAAACGTCCGCGCAGTGTATGACCAGCCTTCCCTCTTTCAGGAAGAACTTTATGTGCAAGGGTTTGCCCTTCTACTACGTTTTGTATAAGATTTAGTTCTTTAAAATCTACCTGCCCTGAGTCAGATTCTTTAATATGTAATTTTGACTTATCAGTTTCAAAGTTGTACGCAATATAAGCATCACGTCCATCAACGGGTTCTACACCTTCGGCAACAATGAATGGAACACCGTAAACAGGATTATCAACAAATTCTCCTATTTTTTCCATATCGATGTCATTAGCTACGCCTTGAGTTTTAAGCATTTGAACTATACGAGGAGGTGAAATATCGGCTCCTCCTACTGCAGGAGCAGTAGCAACAATACTAGCCTTCATTTCATCAGATGAAATATCTACATAGAATGTTGCATCTCCAGCTTGGTTATGAGTATATTGACCGACGGGTTCATATTCACCACCGGTAGTGTCTCGTGCAAATTCTTTTACCAAATCTTTGTCTATAGAGAGCGTATCGCTACGCTGTAAGCTATCCATGATTACTTTTGCATCAACTGGCACACCAGAACCAATTGGTGCGACTACTTTTATATGTATCTCAGAACCAAAGCGGTGAACAAAGAAAGTTCCATCCACGTTTTTTGGTTTTAAATCTTCACTAAGTTCATCAAGTGAAGACATTCCATCTGCCAAACTTTGCTTTGCTTTTTTTGAATGTAGTGGGTTTTCATATACGCGTAATGCCCATGGTTTTTTCATTAATGATAAAAAACCTTTATATCCTTGTTCAAGGACTTCATATTCTAAAATTGCAACACGAGATTCTAATTGAATTGCTGCATCAGCGAGAGCTTCTTCTAGCGAATCTGCATGGACATCGACATATTTTATGTTTCTATCGATTTGAAATTGGGATTCCATATCGGTGCGAAGTTTTTCTAGTGTAACCAATTTTAACCTCCGCGCTTTACATTATACCTTTTCGAACATTTGTTAACTTTGCTCTTAAGCGCATGTTAGCTTTTGTATGTAATTGTGATATTCTCGACTCACTCACTTGTAATACCTGGCCAATTTCTTTAAACGTTAAATCTTCATGGTAATACAAAACTAAAACCATTTTTTCTTTCTCTGGAAGTTCATTGATGGCTTCCATAATTACGCGTTTAACTTCTTCCCTTTCGACTATTACATCAGGATTTAAACTAGAAGGAGATTCTATGCTGTCCCCAATAGACATTCTATCAGAAGATTCACCCGAATACCAAACATCATTTAATGAAAGAACGCTTGTACCCGATACCTTCAAAACAGTATTATTAAAACTTTCTAGAGTAAGCCCCATTGCAGAAGCAATTTCTTCGTCAGCGGCTGGGCGACCCAACTTAGCTTCAAGTTCTACAATTGTGTCCTCGATTTCCCGAGACTTTTGGCGAACAGAACGTGGAACCCAGTCTAGTTGGCGTAGTTCATCAAAAATTGCACCTCTAATTCGAGTTACCGCATAGGTTTTAAATTTTACCTTTTTATCTGGATCAAATTTATTAATTGCATCCAAAAGACCAAATTGTCCAAAACCAACTAAGTCATCAAACTCAACACTATTTGGCATATTAACAGCTACTTTACCTGCTACATACTTTACCAACGGCATATATTGGCGAATAAATGCATCTCGAAGTTGTGTAGACTTTGATTTGCGGAATTCAATCCAGAGTTCTTCTTCTGTTTTTTGCTCATAGAGCGATGTCATCATCTTTTACACCTTTATATAGATAAACAATTATGTATCTTTAACTAATGCGGTTCTAATTGCCGCCGCTATTTCTTTTGCATCTCCCAACTCAGAGGGTGGTACCGTAGGCATTGTAGGCTTTACTTCACCTGTTTCTGCAAAAACTGAATCTTGAATTAATTCATCAGCGGCACTTGTATCCCCTGCTTCTTCTTCAATACCTAGAGCTTCAATATCTGGAAGTACACCTAATTCAGAACCGTCTTCTTCACCTTGCATAGGTGATGCATCAGCAAATCTTGGACTTGGCCTTTCAGCATTTTCTACTTCCAATTGTTCTACACTTTCTCCTACAGCATTGTCTGTAACATTTTGTGTCATTGAGTCTAAAGATGTGCTTTGAAAAGCAGAGGGTTCTCTAGACTCTGATGTCTGTATTTCTTCAACCGTATCAGATTCTTCATCCTCATGTGGTGGTTGCACAAAATTCGATAAATTAAATGAAGGTGCTGTCGCACTGTCAGGTAATTCATCATCAATTACTACATCTACAGTATGTTCTGGGGTTTCAGTATTTGGGCTTTCACTGGTGCTAGTAGCTTCTAATGATTCAGTTGGTAGCAAAAATTTATTATAAATTGTTACAGCACCAAAAGCTAATAAAACGAAAAGGATTCCTGAAAGCAGCGCACGAAAAACCATTGTTCCAAAACCAACACTTCCAACTATACCAGCGAAAAGTGATAAGAGAAAACCAATGAAAAATAGTAACACCAATTGCTTTAGGTTATTCATATCCCCCCTACAAAACCATAGATTTTATTAAAAAAATCTTTATATCACAATTTTTGTAACGCAATCTATTAATTAGTTTTTCCCCTATTAACAGATTACGTCAAAATGGCCAAAACGTCAAGCTCTACTTTCGCTCATTTACCATTTTTGCTTAAATTTTCTAAAGAAGCGACCAAAACCTTCCTCTGCATTGAGGTCAGTTTTTTCAATTCTCCCTACTATATGTTTAATACACATTGAACACTTTGCATTTGGCTGCGCAACAATAAAAGGCTTTTGGCGTAATACTGATGTTGAAACAGCTGTATCGTCGTAAATAAAACCTAAATATTCAATTTCATAATTTAAGAATTGCTGTGCTATTGAAATTATTTGCTCGGCTACTCGTTTTCCCTCCGAAGCTGAGTGTACCCTGTTTACCAATAGTTTTAAGTTAGGTCTATTATCGATCATTTCTGTTGCAATAATTTTAATAATTCCATATGCATCGGTAATTGATGTAGGCTCTGGTGTAGTTAAAACGTATATTTCATCGGCTGCTGCAAGAAGACCTAAAACACTTTGTGCTATACCTGCACCAGTATCGATAATAATGATATCTGCACTCGACAACTGCATAAATTCATCAGAAAAGCTTGCAAGTTCTGCTTCATTTAAATTTGCTATTCGAGAAAATCCATTAGCTCCTGGAACAAATTGAAAACCATACTCTGTATCACACACAATATCTTTCATTTTATACCGATTATTCATAACATCAAGAAGATTTGCCTTTGGGGCGGTTCCAATTAAAATATTAACATTGGCCATCCCTAAGTCACCATCAATAAGTATGACTTTCTTACCTGCTTGAGAATATGCTATAGCCATATTAACTGAAAGGTTTGTTTTACCAACTCCCCCTTTGCCACTTGTTACAGCTATAATGCGTGTTTTATGATTATCTGCGCCATGATTAGGGCGATACATATCTTGTCTTTCTAATCGTTGTTGCATTAATTCACGTAATTCTGATGCTTGATCTTCCATAAATTATCCTATTTTTTCTTGAATAAATTTTTCGTCTATATGATCTCTGTCAATATTAAATCCTACTAAGTTAATAAGAAAAGAGACAGGATCAGCCTTTTTAAAGTTGCGTGGTACCTTTTGACCGTCGGTAATATACGCAATTGATTTTTGTTTTTCATCTAAAATACTTACTACAGTACCAATTGTTTCCGTTTCATCAAGCTTGGTAACTATTATTGAAGTATACCCGAATATCTCATACTGTTGTAAAATTGTTCGTAAATCGTTTGCTTTGGTTGGTGCTGAAATTGTTAAGAAAACCTTGGGTTTTTGCCCCTTAAACTCAAGTGTTTTTCTCATTTTTGCTAAACTTTCATAATCTTTTGGGCTGTGGCCTGCAGTATCAATGAGAATTACGTCTGAATCTCGTCCATATAGCTTTAGTAGCTCTTGTAAATCTTCTTCAGAGTTCGAAAAAGATACTGGAATACCCATAAGTTCACCATAGGTTTCTAATTGTTCTTTTGCTCCTATTCGTACACTATCAGTTGTAATGAGACGAATTTTTAATCCTTGCGGCATATTAGTATTCCCAAGTCCACTAAAATATGCTGCAAGCTTTGCCACTGTAGTGGTTTTACCAATACCTGTTGGACCAACTAATATTATGATTTCTGGGCGGGCTGAAGAAGGTACTTCAGAAACACATATAGACTCTCCGATCCAATCAACTACTGCTGATTGAATCGTTGCAAAATCTTCAAGTTCTTCAAGAGAAAATTCTTTACGAACTCGGTCAAGAATTTTCCTAATGTATTCGCTTGTAAAGTCATTCTTTTTTAATAATTCTTCAATCTCTAAAAGAGTTACGTGATCTTCTTGGCGACTACTTGCATTTTTTTCATCAATTTTAGAGTGCAATTCTTTTATTTCATCTAAAATAAGCTTCATTTGAGGATTCTGTGTTCCTTGATTCGCTTCTAAAATCTTTGTTCGCTCTTCATTTGGATCCATTTGCACTGTTTGAGGAGGAGTTTGATAAACCTTTTTAGCTCCTGACAGAACTGGGACATACAGTACTTCAAATTGCTTTTTTTGTATAAAGGGTAGAAAACCTTTTGTAACAAATTCTTTTTTTCTGAGAATATGAACGTTATCACCATAGACTTTTTTTATTCTATCGTAACATTCTGTTTCAGAGTCTCCAATCATTACAAGCGGTTGTTGTGAAAAAGCATTAATTGCCAACTTTTATCTCCCCTAAATTTTCTAGTTTTATATCATTGGTAATTTCTGGAACTGAAAGAACTACTAAGTTTGGCATTTCTCTTTCTGTACTTGCTTTTACCAAGGCTCGAGCTTCTTCTGGACATAAAATTATAGGCATATAGCCTTTCCCTTGTGAAAGGGCCACAGAAGAACTCAAAGATGTTATCCATGCACGTTGTAATACAGGGTCTAACGCTGCAATAGGACCATTTACGGTATCTATTCTGCTTTCGATTAATTTTTGCAAGAAATCTTGCGCTACGGTTAAAACGTGAATAGTTTTATCTTCATCAGCATATTGAAGACATATTTGTCTTCCAAGTGCTTGGCGAACTTTTTCAATAAGAACATCAGCTTTTTTAGTAACTGGCCCAAAGTCGGCAATAGTTTCAAATATAACAACCATATTTCTAATTGAAACTTGCTCTCGTAATAAGCCCTGTAATACTTTTTGAATTTCCCCAATTGAAAACAACTTTGTTGCTTCTTCAACTGCTGTTGGATATTCTTTTTTGAGTGTATCTACAATGGCTTGCACTTCTTGCCTACCAAGAATCTCTGCTGCATGTGCCTTAATAAGTTCGGTTAGATGCGTTGCTATAATAGTAGGTGGGTCTACAACTGCATACCCTGCTCTCTCTGCCCTATCTCTATCGGCTTCTGAAACCCATATAGCAGGCAAGCCAAATGCTGGGTCAGTTGTTGCCTCTCCAGGCAATTCATCAGAAACTGTACCGGTATTCATACACATATACCAACCCATTCGAATATGGCTTGATCCAACCTCTATGCCCTTTACTTTAAAACTATAAGCATTATGGTCTATATGCATATTATCAGTAATACGTATTCTTGGAACTACTAATCCTAAATCAAGTGCAAACTCTCGCCTGATACGTGTTACACGCTCTAAAAGTTCTGCACCTTTCTCTTTATCCACAAGAGGAATTAGAGCTAATCCTAATTCTAATGACAATGGGTCAAGAGGAACAACAGGACTAATTTCTGCAATAGAACTTCCTTGGGTTTGCTGCATTTCTTTTTCTTTATTAAGTTTTGCCTCAAAGGAAGCTTTTTCTAAAGACTGTAAGCGTCTTCCAATAAAAAACAATGCAATTCCCATTGGAACAAGAATATACCATGGAAAACCAGGAAGCAATCCAATTAAACCCATTGCAACACCGGACACATAGAAAACCCATGCGTTTTGAGCAAACTGTTTTTGAATATCAGTACCGAGTGTAGTTTTTCCATCTGAAACAGAACGAGTTACGATAATACCTGTAGCAACAGAAATAAGAAGTGATGGAATTTGAGAAAGAAGTCCATCGCCTATTGTAAACTTAGCATAGGTTTGTATTGCAAGACTAAAAGCCTCACCTCTAAAGCTCATCCCAAATATAATTCCAACAATAAGGTTTATAACAGTAATAAAAATACCAACTTTTACGTTACCAGAAACAAATTTTGTTGATCCATCCATAGATCCGTAAAAGTCAGCTTCACGCTGAACATCCATTTTTCGTATACGAGCTTCTTCTTCTGTAATTGCCCCTGAGTTATACTCTGCTTCTACAGCAGCTTGCTTCATTGGCATAGCATCCAAGGTAAATCGAGCAGCAACTTCGGCTATACGGGTAGCACCTTTGGTAATAACAAATGTTTGTACCGCAATAAGTATGATAAAAATTACAAGGCCTATAACAAGACCTTCTGTACCCCCAGTCCCAACTACAAACGAACCAAAAGCCGTAATAAGTTGTCCATCAAAGTCTGCACCTTCTGATAAAATTAAACGGGTTGATGAAACATTTAATGCTAAACTAAAAACAGTAGATACAAGCAAAACAGTAGGAAAAGATGAAAAATCAATTGCTCGTGGAGTATACATGACTATAAGGAGAATTACTAAACCTAGTAATAGGTTCAAAGACATAAGAGCATCAAGTAATATTGTTGGAAGAGGAATAATTAACATCATTATGACTGCAATTACTGCAACGGCAATTGCTAAGTCAGAAGCTCTACCAAAACGCTGTGCGCTGTCAGCCATGTTCCCACCTATAATTTGATTATTGAGCAAACCCCCATTTGCTCAGAATAGGCGAAGAAATTTCGACCTACTCTACTGTATTATAACATAGTTTGGAAATTAAATAAAGC
>CAYJHL010000015.1:14890-22816 GCA_964369585.1 uncultured Treponemataceae bacterium
TTCCCTTTCATGGCATATATTTTACCAAGAATGGTAGCTAAAACAGTATAATATGTTTCTGGAATAATATCTCCCACTTCTACATTTGCATAGAGGGCTCGAGCAAGCGGTCTATTTTCGACCATTGGCACATCACTATCTGCAGCTAAACGTTTTATTTGTTGTGCAAGTTCATCTTGTCCCTTTGCTACAACCATAGGCCCCTGCATTGTTTCGCGCTCATATAAAATAGCAATAGCAAAGTGAGTCGGGTTAGTGATTACTACGTCGGCCTTTGCCACATTCTCACGAATACTATTTTGTAAAAGTTCCCTCATAAACTGTCTAAGTCTACTTTTTACCAATGGATCTCCTTCCATTGTTTTGTATTCTTCTTTTACTTCTTGTTTGGTCATTTTTAATGAATCGATAAATTGCTTGCGTTGTACTAAATAGTCAGGGATAGCAATTATCATAAAAATAAATGTTGCTACTAATAAAATTTTAGCAGCCATTTGGGCAATATGGGTAATTCCTTGCCAAAGATTTTGGTCTAATAATGATAAAAGTGTTGGGAAATCGGATGTTATTATTGTGTATGATGCAATAAATATTACAACTACTTTTAAGATTGACTTAAAAATATTAAAAACACCCTCAAACGAAAACATCGTCTTTTTAAAATACTCTCCAAACTTTGGAATAATCTTTGAAAACTTTGGTTCTATTGGTTTTGTTGAAAAAATAAAGCCTTTGTTTTGAATTAAGTTTGCCAAAATTGCACCAACAATTGCTGTAACAACAATTGGAGTAACCATTCGTATAAGATAGTAATAAAAGCCATACGCAAGGGATGCATTCAACTCTGCGGTGGTGCTTCTCTGAAAATAATACAACAGGATCTCAACAAAGTTTGTGAATAACCATGGTGCTAGTATAATAAGTGCTATGGTTGGGAAGAGCATAACAAGTGCACCACTGAGCTCTTGGCTTTTTGCAACACGACCTTCCTCTCGTGCTTTACGAAGCTTATGCTCGGAAGGATCTTCTGTACGCCCCTCATCCTCTGCGGCAAACCATTGTAAATCTAAATCTTCTGCATAGAAACTCATTGAATTGTATTCCCCACTTCAATAAAAAGTCGTTCCATACGCAAGAACCCTGCGTCAAAGAGATTAATAAAAAAGTCAGCCATGTACGGTAACAGTACTGTCAACATAAAAAAAGCTACCAGTATTGTTATAGGAAAACCTTCAGACAAAAGATTCATTTGAGGTGCTGCTTTTGATAACAATCCCATACAGACAGAAATTAAGAATAAGGTACCAACTAGAGGTAGAGCAATAATTAATGCATCAAAAAATAACTGTGTTAACCCGTGTAATAAGAAGTTTAAAAAACCTTCTCTTTCAGCGACTAGGGTAAAAGCATTTAATGACTGAAAACTTCTCAATATTCCGCCTAAAAACAGCTTTTGAAAGCCTTGTGTTTGCATAAAGAGAATAAAACCAATGAAGTTTAAGTATTGCCCCATAAGTGGGTTTGAAACCTGTGACAAAGCATCATATACTTCTGAAGCACCAAAACCCATTTGGTAGGTAAAAAATTGTCCTGCAGAACTAAATGCCGCGAAGAGCATGGAAATATAAAATCCAGTAATAACTCCAATTAACGCTTCGCCAATAAGTATGAGTGCATAATGTAAACTAAAGGGATCAACATTCCATCCCGCTACATATGCATGTGGTAATACTAAAAATGCTGCATACCCTGCAAGTGCAACTTTTGCAACTCTAGGAACAACATTTGTTGCTAAGAGAGGCATTGTTAATATTAGCGCTAAACAGCGTGCAGCAACGAGAAAAAAATCTGGAGCACGAGAAACTAATTCTTGTAGCATTACGTTTTTACCACTCCCACATTCACCTACATAACATTAACGTGTTATTTGAGAAATCATTTCAAAAATTCGAACAGTATATTGTTCAATTGTTGTAAACATCCATCCACCTAAAAGAGCTAGCATACCTAAAATTGATACAAATTTTGGCACAAAGGTAAGCGTTTGTTCTTGAATAGATGTTGTAGCTTGGAAAATAGCTACAATCAAACCAACTACTAGAGCAACGATAAGTATTGGAGCTGATAAAAGAAGTATTTGAACAACACCATCTCTTAGTAATGTAACTAATTGTCCTAATTCCATACCTTACTCCTACTGAATTATTGAATTAAACAATTGTTGGGTTAATAAACCCCATCCATCTACTAACACAAATAACATTAGCTTAAACGGCATAGAAATTTGAACTGGTGGAAGCATAATCATACCCATAGACATAAGAATACTTGCTACAACCATATCTATAATAATAAAAGGAATGTATAAAAGTATACCTATCTTAAAAGCAACTGTCAGTTCATGCAAAACAAAGGCTGGTATTAATACGTGCGTTGGAACATCTGCAAGGGTATTCGGTCTAGAATACTGCCCCATTGACATAAATAAAGTAATATAATCTGTATCATTTACCATTTGCTTATACATAAATATTCGAAGTGGTGCTTCTGCTTCACCAATTGCTTGCTCTATCGAAATTTCTCCATCAGCAAGAGGTTGATAAGCATTCTCGTATATTGCAAGAAAAGTAGGCCACATAATAAAAATGGTCATAAAAAAGGCAATTCCATTTAAGACAGCGGTTGGAGGAACTTGCTGTAAGGATAAAGCTCTCTTAATAAAATCAAGTACAATGGTAAAACGCAAAAAAGATGTTAATAAAATTAATATACTAGGCGCTAACGTTAGTACAGTTAACAAGAGAAGTATTTGCACAGAAAAAGCTAGTTCTTGTCCTGATTCAGGCTCTCGAATTTGAACATCTATTGCAGGTAATGTTAAAGGAGTTACATCACCATCCATCTGCTGCGTCCCCTCAGTTGCGCCCTGTGGAAACGCTTGTGCAAGAACATCACTTACAGAGAAAAAGAATAGAATAATGCTTATTAAAACAATCAGCTTTTTATTCATTATTGCCGCCCCTTTGTAGGCGTTCTCGTTGTTTTTTTATTGCAAGTTCGGTAACTTTTGTAGTATTAGTAAAAGAACTAAGGATACTCGCAAAGTCCCTTGGTTTTGACAAGGGTTCTTTTTCAGCTTCTAGTATCATCTGATTAACTAAGTCGACATCGGTTATTTCGCCAATTAAGTTTATCCCCGCATCAGTGACTCCCACTACCCAGGCTTTATCTGGCATGGTAATAACCTGAACTGTTTTTCCTGGTGCAAGAGTTAATGTTGCAGCTTTTTTTAAGAAAGGATTTTCTGCTTCTTTTGAAACAAAACCTTTTTTTAACACATATACAATACCGTAGATAAGTGCAACAACAAGTACAAGTGCAAATACCATTCTAATAAAAAGCCATAAAACGCTTCCTGTACCTTCTGTTTCTACAACTTCAGTACTGTCATTTGTTCCTACGCTATCATTAGATATAATAAAATCGCTTTCATTGCTTATGAGTTGAGTTTCAGTGTTAGCTTCTACTTGTGTTGTCTGTGTTTGTGAGTACAAAAACACAGACATAATACAACATAGAACACTAACGCATAGTATTTTTTTTGAAAATGTTTTGATAATCGGCCCCCACCCAAATAAAACTTAATGCAAGTCGCTAACCCGCTCAATTGGTGATAAAATTTCGGTAACACGAACACCGAAGTTTTCATCGATAACAACAACCTCACCCTTTGCTATTGGTTTATGGTTAACCAAAATATCTACAGGCTCACCAGCTAGTTTATCAAGCTCTATGATAGTACCTTCACCCATACCTAAAATTTCTTTAATTTGCTTTTTAGTACGTCCCAACTCTACAGTCATTTCCATGTAAACATCCATGATTAGACTGATGTTTCCTTGTTCCATTGAGTTTAGGCCTTGTTGAAGGTTTGGATATTGCAATGATTGCACATTTGGAATATTCATGCCAGGAATTGTCATTCCACCGCCCATGCCGCCCATGGACATACCACCCATTGCAGGCATACCGCCACTTAAGCTTGCCATTTCATCTGCAGAAAGTCCACCACCCATTGCAGGAGCTGGAGCTGCAAATGCATTAGTAATATCATTTGCGACATTTTGAGCAAGAACTTCCCAAATAGTAAATACACCACCATCTCCAGAAACAGGATATGATATAAGTACAATTTGATTTTGTCCAACATTAATATTTGACTTAGGTATATGTGTAGCTTGTGCAGGATTTGCAGCTAAGCCAGGAAATTTTGGTGCTAATGCAGTTATTTCAGTTCCCACTTGCTGTGATACAAGCTCACCAATTACTGAAAGAGCCATGTCATCAATTTCAGCCCCTTCTTCATTGTTTACAAGACTAGCTACTTTTTGTGTAAGTTCGGGAGATAAAATAAACGTATGATCCCCAAACAAGCCTTGAGAAAAATCTGTTTTTACTGAAATAACCATTTCTGGCAACTTCATCAATAATGCATCACGGCTAGTAGATTCTACCATTGGATTGCCAACGGTAAATGAAGACCCTGTCATAGTTTGAATACCTGAAGAGAATGCTCCAACTGTACCGTTGATAAAATTTTGAATAGCACCAGTATCGAATGAAGAACCTGTATCCATTCCTCCCATACTGCCCATGCTACTACTACCGCCACCGCCGAGGTCTACCCCTGACAATAAAGCTTCAATTTCATCTTGTGAAATGGCACCATCACTCATATGACTCATCTCCTTCTACTGATAGTTCTTCAAACTCTTCTGCTTCAACCTGCTCCATTTTACCAATGACCTGTACAGCCATTTTCTTTCCAATAATACCGGGTTGGCAAAAAAACTTTTTCTTATTTCCTACATTAATAACAAGCGGATCACCCACTCGCACATTTGATAATCGTACAACATCACCAGTTCGCAAACTTAAAACATCCCGAATAGGAACGTTTATCGAACCAATTTCTGCCACAACATCCATATCAACTGTTGATAACTTTTCTTTTAATACGTTCAAATACTGTGTAGTTGAACTTCTTCTAACCGATGAAAACCAAAACTGTGATGACAATTTTGAGATAATCGGTTCAATAGTAATATAAGGGATACAAAAGTTCATCATCCCTTCCTCATCCCCTATTTTGGTTTCTAAAGTAACCAAAACAACCATTTCTGAAGGGGGAACAATTTGTGCAAATTGTGGATTTGTTTCTATTTGCCCTAAACGCGGCCTTAGGTCAATAACTTGAGCCCAAGCTTCACGCATATTAGCCAAAATACGAACGATAATCCCTTCCATTACTGATTGTTCAATATCGGTTAGGTCACGCTGAACTTTTGCTGCCTGACCTTGTCCACCAAACAAACGATCTATAATTGAGAACGTAATTGATGGGTCAATTTCTAAAATAGCATTTCCCTTTAGGGGGTCCATGTTAATTACTGCTAGAGTTGTTGGGGTTGGAATAGAACGAATAAATTCTTCGTATGTTAACTGATCTACCGATGCTACGTGCACGTGAGCCATGCTTCGAAGCTGTGCTGATAAAGCAGTTGTTGTCAAACGAGCAAAGGTTTCGTGCATAATTGAAACAGTACGAATTTGTTCCTTTGAGAACTTATCGGGGCGTTTAAAGTCATAAATTTTTATTTTACGAGTATCATTTACTGGCTTAAAATCTTCAGTCTCGCTTTCGCCAGTACTGATAGCCATTAAAAGCTGATCTATCTCGTCTTGTGACAAAACTTCATTCATTACTATTTGCCCTTATTCATAAAATATTAACCACCAACGGTAGCGCACGTACTATGTGTATTGTACCACATATTTCTATTAAAATCTAACAATTACGCAAAATAATTGCATATTTATTGCTCAATTACCTCAAAAGATAGAAAACGAACATCTTTTATTGACGACTGTGTCAATAAATCGTTAATATCGTTCTTTATTTCAAGCTTTAATGCATCTTCACTCAAAGGAGTTAACTCAACGCGTTGTTTACTTGAAAAATATTTTCGAAGATAATCCTGCAATTCAACTCTTCTTGCTGTAATTTCAGTTGATGCTGTAGCATCATCTACTTCATAACCCAATACTACTTTAACAATTACACTTGCCGGTATTGGATCGTATGTTTTCGCTCTAATATCTGGCAAACTTTCATACCAAGAATACACTTCACGCTGAGGAGTATATTCTTCATTAATTGGAATATAGGTTGTTGTAGGCGAATTTGAGTTTAAAATATTCATCGTGATAACAACAACAGTTACTATAAGAATTATAGCTCCAACTGCAATTGCAATCCACTTTAATAAACCAGGTAATAAGCCACCGAGTGCTCCACCTTTTTTAGACGAAGAACCACCTCCACCAAGATCACCATCATCTAAGTTCATATCATCATCAGCCATATCATCGTACCTCTCTTATATAAAAATTTTCTATCGTTAAAAATGACCTTCGTCAAGAATTACAATATCTACACGCCGATTATATCCGCGACCTTCTGCTGTGTCATTCGGTCGTTTTGGCTGTGTATCAGCATATCCTAAAAACGAAAAATGTTCGTCACTAACTCCAAAATCGGTTAAATAATATAATACATTCAAGGCTCTTGCACCTGAAAGTTCCCAATTACTGCTCCATAAGGCTTCATCAACTGGCGTTGAATCGGTATGTCCTTCAATTCTAAAATTACGGTCAATAAGTTCAGGAGAAGTTAAAAACTGTGATAAACGCAATAGCGTATCTCTCGTTTCACTTATTAAAAGTTCTGCAGAACCTTCCCTAAAAAAAGAATCTGAAGCAAGTGTAATAACAAGCCCTCTTTCGTCGGTTGTTACTGTAATTTTATTTGACTTAATATCAGGGGCAAATAGGCTTACTGCTTTTTTTACCGCAAGCCCCAAGCTTTTACCTTTTTCAATTGATGGTAGACTATTTATCGTATTTCCAAGATCTGCAAGTCGTCCTGCAGTTAATGACATACCACCTGATGTAGGATCTCCCTCAAGGGCAACAGTTAACTGAGCCATTTGCGTTTCATCAACTTGAACTGGATTAAAAAGCATAACGAAGAAGCAAAGCATAAGAGTAATCATGTCCCCATATGTTTCAAGCCACGCTTTGGATGCTCCTTCTGGCTTTTTAGATTCACGCTTTCCCATCAATTAGTCCTTTAGAACTTCAGCTTCTATAGCTTTTCTTGAAGTTGTATCAAGATAGGTTAACAATTTCATAGCAAGAACCCGAGGGTTATCCCCTGCTTGAATTGATAGAACGCCTTCTATAATCATTTCTCTTGTTTGTATTTCCATTGTGTTATGGTATGTTAGCTTTGCAGCAATAGGAACTAAGAACATATTTGCAACAATAGAACCATACAAGGTTGTTACAAGCGCTACCGCCATGTTTCCACCAATAGAGGCTGTGTCTTCAAGGTTTGCAAGCATACCAATAAGACCAATAACGGTACCCATCATCCCATAAGAAGGACCTAATCCTGCCCAGTGAACAACCATACCAATCCAACCTAAGTGACGGCCTTCAAGCTTTGTTAATTCGTTTTCCATGATAGTTCTAATAATAGCACCATCAGTTCCGTCAACAACTAAGCGAAGACCAGTTTTCATAAATGCATCATCTAAGTCTTCAAGTCCTTCTTCAAGGGCAAGAATACCTTCTCGTCGTGCTTTTTCTGCAAGGCCAACCATGTTTTGAACTAAGCTTTTTTCACCAAAGTCGAATACTTTGAAAATACGTCCCATAATACCGAACATAGTGAGAACTCTACTCATTGGGAAACTTAAGAACATTGCAAGGAAAGAACCAAGAACAACGAATATAAATGAAGGAAGATCCCATAATCCTGCAAGACCTGCAAGACCGGTACTACCTGTTGCAACAGCGAAC
>CAYJHL010000016.1:0-22125 GCA_964369585.1 uncultured Treponemataceae bacterium
TGTTTAGAAAAAAGCAAAGGTAGTCATATTTTCCCATAAACCACTCTAAAAGCAGCGTCTCTCGCTTTTCAAAGTTGTTTTTATCAGTTCGACTGGATTGATTTGGTTCTATCGGCAGTGACCTTATTAAGGTGCAAAAATCGTCAAAAAAACGATCTTTCATTGTTTCTTGTAGGTCATCTTTACTTTTGTAGTATCTAAAAATACCTGGCTTTGCAATACCAGCTTTTTTTGCAATATCATTGAGAGATACAGACTTTATACTTGAGTTAGCACTTAGCTCAAAAGCTGCTAGCAAAATTCGCTCTTTTGTACTAAGTTTAGAGAATTTATGTTCTTCTATGCTCTTTTGTATTTTATTCATCAAAGTTACCGAACATTCGGTACGTACCGAATGTTCGGTAACTTTAGCATTTAAAAAAAATCCTGTCAAGAGAATTCTAGTAAAAAGACTTTATTCCAAAGAATTTAATATAAACTCCCCTGCTAATATATAGGAGCGTTTTTTTTCAGAAGCTTGGATAGAAGGATAACAAGTAAAAACAAATATATGAGTACCTTCATTTTTTTCAACTATAATTTCTATGTCATGATTTCCTGTTGTTTGGGCATAATATATATATTGCTCCTTCGCTAAGGAAGATTTGTTTTTTGCACCAAAAGAGTATACAGAGCCATTATTGCCTGAAGAATGCCTTTCCGCAATTTCTTTTTCTTCTTCCTTTTGAACCTCATTATTTGATGCATAAGGAAAAGCCGCACTCACAACTCTTTTTAGGTTTAATAAGATGAAGTCATCGTTTTCTCTATCATCTTCTTGTAGTTCTTTTCCAAAATAAAAGCAGTCAACCCCTTGATACACTAAATGCAAAGGTTGAAACTTAATAGCTTTTTGTGCTTTTTCTGGAGTTAAAATCTCTACGCTTAATATTAGATTATTTTCTAGTGCTTTGAGAAAAAGGTTTTCTACATTTGTAGTATCCCCCTCTTCCGTTTGCGAAGGTAATACCGTAACCCGTGCATTAGTAAAATTGTTTTTTGCATTATTCTTACTGTCCCTTGGCAAAACCTCTGTCATAAAAGGAACAAGAAAGCTTTTTTGCCAATCAGGAATAGTTATATCTTTTACTATTTTTTGTCCACTAAATGTTTCATCGTTACTTATTTCAAACACATTTAAAATAAAACTGCTGTCACTATAAAAGTATCCCCTTTTTTTAACATCATATTTTATTGGCGCTTTATATATCTGTCGCAACTCTGCTATATCTGAAGAAATAGTTCTCGGATCCACTCTTTTGTTAAATTCAGATTCATAATCTTTTGCAAGCGTTACTGCCGTAGGGTATGTTTTATCGCGTATCTTTTTATCAATAAATAGTTTTCTTTGCACTGATTTTTTAAATGCTTGCATTTTATTTCCTTTTTTTTTATTCTAAATAGTTTTAATTCATAATTCTAGTATGAAATGTATAATCAGTATGTTGACTTTAAAATGTTTCAATGTTATTATTTTTCATGCAAAGGAGTTTTTTTTGAAAAACAATAACCAAGAATTTATTCTTTGGGCAAAAAAAGCGCACTGGATTCTTTTGTTGCCATTCGGAGTTTCACTCGTCATTGTTTTTCCTCTTTTTTATTTGACTAACTATTATCTTTTACTAACCATACCTCCAGTTTTTTTTCTCTTACTTTTGCTACAAATTTATTTCACTAGCCTTGTTTTAACAAATAAAAACCTTAAAGGAAGATTTGGCTTTTCGAAGAAATATAAATTTAACATTCCATTAACAGAAATTGAAAACATCTCTATTAATGTAAGCAAGATAGGATCAGTTTTGAACTATGGTACTTTTGTTATAAAAACCTCTAGGGATAGATATACTGTAAAATATATTTCTAACGCGAATCTTTTTAAGAGTCAGCTTCTTGCGGAACTTCAAAGCAAAAAAATAATGTAAATCAATTATGTTAACCTGATATTTTTAACAGGTTACATAATTGACAAAACCGCTGCATTGTGTTAACTTATTAAAATATATGGTTAACACAAAAGAACAACAAGCATATAAAACACTCTCAACAAAAGCCGCTGTGCTTGCTATGTTACGTGAGAATAAGGATACCCTTCTTTCTGGTGAAAAAATAGCAGAAACAATTGGGAAAAGCCGCGTCTCTGTGTGGAAAGCAATTAAAGGATTAGAAGAAGCAGGCTATGGAATAGCAAGCACAACTGAGGGGCGAAAACGCGGATACACTTTAGTTGATGATCTTAAAGACGCCCTATATGAATGGGAATTTGCAGAAAACGAAAATCATATTTGCTACTTCGATTCTATCGATTCAACTATGAACGAAGCAAAGAGAATTGCCTTAGAAAAAAGACATAGCGATAACGATTTTTACATAATAGTTGCAGACACACAAACAAATGGCCGTGGCACAAAACACAAAACATGGGAATCTCAAAAGCAAGGACTTTATTTTACTCTTTTAATTACAACAGAACTTGAAGCCCATTACATTCACAGACTCACTTCAATTGCACAAATTGCCCTTGTTAAAACACTTAATGCAATAATAAAAAAATCCGTTCCAAAAGAAACCAAAGACAACTTTCAAACACTCAAGCCTTTTCGTATTCGATGGCCAAACGATATTTGGATAACCCAAGAAAAAGACAAAAAACGCGGTAAAGTTGCAGGCATTTTAACAGAATATCTAAGCAGTGGAAACCTTATTGAATGGTGCTCTTTAGGCATTGGACTCAATATAGAAAGCAATGCTAGCGATGAAAAAATAGTAGCTTTAAACGATATTTTAAACCTTTATAACATTGATAAAGTCATTGAAAGAAAAGATATTATCCATCGCTTTTTACAAGAGTTTAAAGACCTTTTTTCAATGATTCATAAATCGTCAAAAATAAAAAAAAGATGGAACCTCTATTGTTCTGATATTGGAAAGTCTGTAAAAATAAAAAATGAAAAAGATAGCTATTTATTTGAAGGAATTGACTCGTATGGCTGGGCTCTTTTATCTAATGGTAAAAGAATACCACCTGGAGAAAAACAATTTATAAAAGAATAATAGCCCTTTAGGAGAAAAAAATGAAATCATCAAAAAAAATGTCGGGGCCAATTTTAATAGCGTTATTTGCAGCCCTTGTATCGGTTGGAAGTTTTATTCATATTCCAATGCCGGGAGGAGTGCCGGTTGTAATTCAAGACATGCTTGCCCGGCTTAGTGGCTTACTTTTAGGCCCTATCTATGGCGGACTAGCAGTTTTACTATTTTTAATTTTAGGCATTTTGGGTTTTCCTGTTTTTTCGGGAAAAGCAGGAATTCAAGTAATTTTAAGTGGCCCAACCGGAGGCTTTTTAATAGGCTACTTTGTTGCATCTATTCTTGGTGGGCTAATAATCAAATTTTTCTACCCAACAATTCTTACAAGCGATGATGATAGCACAAAAAAACGAAAGAACATTGTGCAGTGGATAATTGTAACAATTGCATCCCTTTCTGGAACACTTTGCGTATTTGCCTTTGGAATTCCAGGTTTTATGATGGTTACAGGAAATGATCTTGTAACATCGCTTCCCTATGTTCTCACCCCCTTTATTCCGGGAACAATTGTAAAAACTCTATTAGCCGTAGTATTGGCAAAAAAGTTTATACCAGTAATTAAAAATTATTTATAGGACAACAATGGCATTAATCGAAGTACAAAACGTGAGTAAAACTTTCCCAAACGGCACCGAAGCACTAAGCAATGTTTCATTTAATGTGCATAAAGGAGACTTTATTGTTATTGGAGGCTCTAACGGATCAGGCAAGAGTGTTCTCATGTCGATTATTGCAGGCCTTGAAGATGCAAGTGAGGGCAAAATTATAAACAATGCAAAAGAACATGGCATTCGAGAACACGTAGGCTTAGTGTTTCAAGATGCCGATGCCCAAATTTTAGGCGAAACACCCGAAGAAGATGTAGCCTTTGGTCCAAAAACAATGCGCTTATCCAAAGAAGAAATCGAAAAACGTGTTACAGATGCCATCGAACATTGCGGCCTCACACATCGCAAGCACAACCCAGCCCGCCTTTTATCGGGCGGTGAAAAAAGGCGTTTAGCTGTTGCAGGTGTTATTGCAATGGAATGTGAAATAATTATTATGGATGAGCCTTTTGCAAACCTCGATTGGAACGGAGTGCAACACGTATGTGCTATTTTAAAACAACTAAAAGAAGAAGGCAAAACACTCGTTGTTCTTACCCACGAGCTTGAAAAAATCCTTGCCCTTGCAAGTCGATTTATCGTGTTAGATAGAGGCCTCATTCGCTTTGATGGTACAGTAAGCGACGGATTAAAACAGAATTTAACAGAATGGAGCATTAGAAATCCACTTACTGCGTACAAGTCTATAAACGATTTACTGTGGGATTAATATGACAGCATTATTTACCTATAGAAGAGGAACAACAATTGTTCATAAAGCGCCCCCTATTCTAAAACTTGCAATTCTTTTAGCTCTTTCAATTACTGTAAACTCTTCTATAGCAAATATTTCAGATTGGATAGTTTTAACAGCATATTCTGTTCTCGCATTTTTATTTTTTATTCTTTCAAAAACGCCTTCTAATCATCTAAAAAAATTGAGTTTTGTTATTTTTATGGGACTATTTGTTACCTTTTTTAGAGTTATCCGTTTTGCCCCTTTTTCTGCCGATTTTGCACAAATACCGCATGGACTTTTATATACAGCGCGTTTTTTAATTGCAACAGTCTTTGTACTCATCTTTTTTGAAACAACTTCAACCTCTCAAGTTACCGATTCTTTTCAAAGACTCCAAGATATCGTTGCTACGGTAATTCCGCCATTAAAACAATTTTTTCATACGCACAATCCCGCTCGCATTATGGGCTTAGCCATAGGTTTTATTCCAAGAGTGTTTTCTACGTGGGAAAAAGTACGCCTAGCAACCCTTGCCCGTACACACAGTAAAAAGCAAAACCGCATCAAAAACTTTCTTTTTATAACAGAAGTACAATTCTCAGCCCTTCTTTCCTGCATGATAAATATCGCCGAAACCACTCGCAAGGCTGTCATTAACCGAAGCGAAGATTTGTAGCGGTTTACAAAAAGCACCTTTTTCTCTATAATACTTTGTATGAAAACGTCAAAAACATTGATGGCAACACTCCGTGAAGTACCATCAGAAGCAGTTATTGCAAGTCACCAATTAATGTTACGAGCAGGCCTTTTACGAAAACTAGGTAATGGTCTTTTTGCCTATTTACCTTTTGGCTTAAAAGCCTTTAGAAAGGTTGAACAAATAGTACGCGAAGAAATGGATAGAATCGGAAGCTTAGAATGTAAGCCTTCTGTAGTAGTACCTGGAGAACTTTGGCAAGAATCTGGCCGTTGGGACACCATGGGCGCAGGTCTTTTACGCACAACAAACCGTGTAAACCAAGATTTAGTAGTTAGCCCAACAGCAGAAGAAGCGTTTACTCACTTGGTTCGTGAAGAACTTTCTTCTTACAAACAACTGCCATTAAACTTATATCAAATCAACACAAAATATAGAGATGAAATTAGACCTCGCTACGGCGTAATGCGTGGGCGCGAGTTTACCATGAAAGATGCATATTCTTTCCATGCAACACAAGAAAGCTTAGACGAAACATACGACGATTTTGCAAAAGCATACAGAAGAGTGTTTAAGCGCCTTGGCTTAACCGTTATTCCTGTTTCTGCAGACTCAGGTGCAATGGGTGGAACAGGATCAGAAGAGTTCATGGTAGAAAGCGCAGTAGGCGATGACACATTAATTCTTTGCCCAAAATGTAACTACGCCGCAAACACAGAAAAAGCAGAATGTTCACCAGACACTCCTGTAAATAAAGACGGAAAAGCACAAGTCGCAACCGATAAGGCTTGTGAAGAAATTGCGACACCGAATGTTCGCACCATAGACGAGCTTGTAGCGTTTTTGCAATCAAATGCACAAAGTTTTATTAAAACACTTATTTATAAACTCGACAACGCAGAAGAAGAATTTGTAGCTGTTTGCATTCGTGGCGACTTAGACGTAAGCGAAACAAAACTTTGCGCATTTATGAAAGCAAGTGATGCAGAACTTGCAAGCGATTCAGACCTTGTTCGCATAACCGATGCCCCTATGGGTTTTGCTGGCCCTGTTGGCTTAAAAGGAATAAAAATCTTAGCAGATAAAACCGTTATGGATATGCACGATTGTGTTACAGGCGGCTTAAAGGCAGATGTTCACATTCAACATGTTGAGCCAAACCGCGACTTTACTCCAGACTTTATCACTGATGTCCGTGTAGTTATTGCTGGTGAAAAATGTGCAAACTGTCAAACAGAGCTATACAGTAAAAAAGGTAACGAGCTTGGACACATCTTTAAGCTTGGTAAAAAATATACTGAATCTATGGGCGTTACCTACTTAGATGAAAATGGTAAGCAACAAATTCCAACAATGGGTTGTTATGGTATCGGTGTGGATAGAGCTTTAGCTTCAATTATTGAAGAGCACCACGACGAAAAAGGTCTTGTATGGCCAATGACCGTTTCACCGTATCAAGTAGCAATTGTTCCAATTAAATACGATGGCGAAATGAAAAATGTAGCAGATGATTTATATGCAACATT
Source organism: uncultured Treponemataceae bacterium (assembly GCA_964369585.1). Taxonomy (GTDB): domain Bacteria; phylum Spirochaetota; class Spirochaetia; order Treponematales; family Treponemataceae; genus CAYJFX01. The sequence continues at coordinate 6,676 of CAYJHL010000016.1, forward strand.
ACAAGCAAAAGGATTAGAAGTTCTTTTGGATGACAGAAACGAGCGCCCTGGTGTTAAGTTTAATGACATGGACTTACTTGGTATTCCAGTACGCATTGTTGTTGGCGAAAAAAATCTTCCAAATCTTGAAGTAAAGATTAGAAGCGAAGAAAGCCCTGAACTTTTAAGCATTGATGCTACAATTGAAAAAGTTGTAAGCCATGTAAAAAAAGAGCTTGACGAATTGAATAATATTTCCGATATTTAATATAAGAGGTCACCTCAAAAGAGGTGACTTTCTTTTACCCTGTGCAATTTGTGTACAAAACAAGGATGCTTTAATGAAAAAATTATTACTTAGTCTATGCATTGTCTTCTTAAGCCTATCAGCTTTTGCAATCCCAGGTGTGCAAGACATAATCCCTACAGAATCAGGACAATTTGTTTATTACAGAGATAATTCTTTTAAAAGTGAAACTTACATCGGTTTTTTACAATATGACAAGGCAACATATGCCATTCGCTATTATGCCCCAAGCCCTGATATTGGTTCATCTGAAATTGAATTACTTATTACGATCGACCCTAGTCTAAACTATGTTCTCATGACTGGCGAGAAAATTATAAGTCCAGTGACCATGGATGATAACACTACTATAAATTATCTTCATGATTTGTTTTATGAATTTTCTTCAAGAAGAAAAAAAACTCATTTTTCTGTCACAGCCTCAACTGATTTAGGAAAACTACAAGCATTAGCAAACACGCTACAAAATAGCACAGTACAAAAAACAGAAGATTACTTCCAATATGGAGGCGAAGTTGTTATAGAATATGACTTTTCTATTCCTCTTTTTAATTTAAGAAGCATAAAGTCAGGTAACAAAATATTACTCGAAGCAGTCACAATGGGTCAGTTGATGGATAATGAGGATAAGTCTTTCACAGACTTCACAGGATTTCCAGAAATTCCTAAAAAATCAGGAAATAAGAACCTTCAACAAAACAATATAGATTCATTATGGACAGAAAATGAAAACAGTTTTTGGTTTATACAGGATGATGCATTACTTTACTCATATGATATTGAAATGACACAAGAATTTTTCACAGACCAAAGTTACGGTATTTTTGATTTTCTTGGACGAAAATTATCGTTAAGCATTGCGCCTTCTTATGTGTATTTACCAGAACAATCAGTATATGAAAAAGATGATAGCCTTATTATTTCAAATGTTATTTATTTACCTCAAAGCAGCACTTTTACAAAAGATACAAAAATTGTAACCCCCCCTATCGAAAACAAAGGTGGCGTTTCATTGTATTCTCTTACATCAATTAGTGCCTTTTATGAATATTATTATGCAAATGAAGATTACTTTGAGAAAAAAATAGAGTCTTTTACAAAATAGAATTATTTAAAGTCTGTTCTTGCTAAAGGAGAGCCAATCCATACCCCATCATTTCCAAGGTACGAGCTTTGTTCTCCTTCTATAAAAAATCGAACATTCTTAATAGTGTTAAAGGCCGTCGCTGTATACACAACTTGCATAAGCTGTGCCAAATAGCCGTCTACACCATATTGATTAAAAGAAAACTCTTCACTTACATTTATTAACGCCGTACCATCCTTAATAGAAACTGACAAAAGCTTGGTCCCAGATGGTATAAATGATACGTACCCTTTGTTTTTATCCTCTGCATTTGGACCCTTTAGCAACGATTCAAGAGAGGCCGTTAAAGGAGTTGTGCTCTTCGGAACAGAACGCACAACTTCTTTTCGTTCAACCGTTCCATCTCCATTCACAAACACAAAATATAACAATTGCTTTGATGTCACTACTTGGGCAGTTGCAGTCTGAGGTGTAGATTCTTTTACAGGTTGAACAGTTTCTATCTGTTCTGTTTCAGCATCCATGTCTGAAATATCCTCTGTTCTATCCTCTTTTTCTAAAGGTAGTGAAGAGGGAGCTGGGGAGACTTGCGTAAGTTGAATTGTTTCAACATCATTGTGTTGTGTTATTGATTTCGTATCGCTTAACGTTACATCATTTGAACTACTAATATCTTCCTCTGGAAGATCATAGCTTTCAATAAAAGCAGGTTGTTCTCCAAAAACGTGCACAAAAAAATCAGTATCTTTTAACACACGAACAATAGTATCTTGATTAACGAGAAAGACAATTAATAATATTAAGGCTAATATAATCCAAAAAACAGCAGCAATACTGGCTTTTTTTCTTTTATCAGAAGAATCACTCATAGAATAATTATAATAGAATACACTCTTTTTGTACAGCGTAGAACATAAAATTTTACGTAACTATTTTTGCCTTAGTTTTTCCATCTACAGGAAGTTGCGCTATTTTCTCTTTTGAGAGATTATACTCTATTTCATCACCGGAAGCATATTGGTTTTTTCCTTCCATTGCTAAGGTTAAACCCCACGGCGCACAGGCATAACGTCCTTTTTTCTTGCCTTTTTCGCCAAAAGGTATTATTATAGAGTCCGATACAATTCGAATAGTGTTTGATTTTTTATCCGTAGTTTGTGCGCTCGATGAAAACACAAAGCTAATTGAAGCTCTATCCTTTGTTAAACCCGCCTGTGTTGACAATTTTTGTAAGTTTTTAGGGGCAACACTACCATCCAAAATAAAATGACACCACTTTTGACCCTTTCGCCCATCCATTGGGCATGTACTTTCATGCGTACAAGGAGAAAGAATTGAAAAACCTTTTCGTATAAAAAAATCACGCAATAGTGACACAAAACGCGCAGAACGAGGAATTCCTGGCTCTGCAATAAAAAATAGGCTCTCTTTTGTAGAATACCCTAATAGAGCTGTTCCGTATTTTTTTGAAAGTTCTTCTAGGGGCTTATTTGTGTTCCAAAACAATTCGTTAAACATATTTGCGCAAGTAACTAAGCTAGCCGGCTGTTTAATTTTTGTTCCCATTTCACCTTTTATACGGATAACAGACCATTCTTCGCCACCAAGCTTAGCCACAACAGATAAAAGAAGATTTTCGCCCAAGGTAAGAGCATTTTGCGAGGTATCAACACAGTACCAAGACAGCTTTTTACTTCTAAGTTCAGGCCTAGCTATATATAACGCAATAGGAAGAGTAAGCGGCCCAGAACCAAGGTCTAAACAAAAAGAACCTTCTTTTAAAGAAGAAAAAGCATCTTGTGGAAGAGCTGTAAAAACTGAAACCAACCTCACTAAATTCCACCACATAAAATACCTTGTATATGCTGATAGCCGAGCAGCCTCATTCATATAGCCTGATTTTCGACTTGAACGCTCATCCGTTAATTCATGTGAAAGTTGACGAATGTTTTGGGGTAGAATTCGCAACTGTTTTGAAGAAAGACTTTGTACTCCTTGAACAATTTCATCAAAAGAATCTAGTACCTTTTGAGATTTTTCATCAAGGGATGAAAACAAAGACTTTAGTTTTTTATTATCCATGGGGGCTTTCATTAATTTTTTCCTTTACGTTTTGAGCGTATCTGAGCATATAAATCTAAAAGCTCAGAGCGTAAGCTATTTATCTCAGGAATAACGGCTTGTTCAAGAGAGGACATAGAAGCTTCTGTAATTATTTGATTACGAGCTCCTTCAATTGTGAATTTTTTTTCAGTAATAAGATAATTTAGACGAAAAATAAGCTGAACATCCGTTTTTGTATAAAAGCGCCTTCCACCATCTCCTTTTGAAGGAGAAAAGGAAGGTATCACTTCTTCCCAATAGCGCAAGGTATGAGCTTTGACCCCAGTAATTTCTTCAACTTCACCGATTGAAAATCCGCCCATTGGACTACCTTCTATCTTCCCATTTTTTTCGGCTTGCTTTTAACTCGACTAAAACAGGTATCTTTGAATAACCTAAATCTTCACGTATTTTATTTCGAATATACGAAAGGTACGAAGCTGGTAAAAAGTCAGGCCTACTAGCAAAAAGCAAAAAGCTAACAGGATTTACACCAGTTTGCACAATGTAACGAACCTTTACCCTCGCAGACCCCGTAGAATGCGGAGGTGCTGCCGCAACCCAATCGTTCAAGGCCGTGTTTAAAGAGGCCGTATCGACTTTTCTTGTAAGTTGATTATATAATTCAATTGCTGTATTCAACAAAGGCTTTATACCCTTGTTCTCTAAAGCAGAAGTCTGCACAATTGGAGAATAGGCCATATGCCCAAACATTATTCGAATATATTCTTCAGCTTTTCTTGCCGTTTTACGCTCTTGGTCTTGTGTATCCCATTTGTTTAACACAAAGATTATTCCACAACCTCTATCATTTGCAAGTCCAATTACTTTTTTATCTTGCTCTGTTAAGCCTTCTTGCGCATCAATTAAGTACAAAACAACATCTGCTCTGTTTAGAGTTTTTATAGCTCTGTTAACAGAGTAATATTCGACATTCTCTTTTACTTTTGCCTTTCTTCTAATCCCTGCGGTATCAAGAACTTGAAAATCTTTTCCTTTGTAATTAAAATATCCTTCAACTACATCCCTCGTAGTTCCAGCATAGTCACTTACAATAGAGGCTTCTGTTCCTGTTAAAAGATTACTTAAAGTCGATTTTCCTGTATTTGGTTTACCCATAATAGCAAGTTTAATATACTCTTTTTCTTCGCCTTCTTTGATTTTTGAAAAATCTAACTTCGAAATAAGCAGCTCACATAATTCGGGTATATGATCTCCATGTTCTGCAGAAATGCACAGAAGATCATTAAAACCAAATCGATGAAAGTTATACGCTTCGCTCTCAAAACGTCCACCTTCAGTTTTATTAACAGCTGCAACAACTTTATTCCAGTATGGCCGAAGGAGAGCTATAAACTCTTCATCTTCGCCAGTTGTTTCAGTTGCATCAAGTAATAGTAAAATTAAATCTGCTTTTTTTAATGACTCTAGTGTTTTTTGTACGACAAGCTCATCCAATACAGCTTCCATAGTCCCAATGTCGCGATCAAGCTTAAATCCACCCGTGTCCATAATACGAACAGGCTTGTCTAAAATATATGCTTCTTCTAAAACAGGGTCTCGAGTAACACCAGGAGTTGGGTCTGTAATTACGCGCCTTTGATGTAAGAGTCTATTAAATAAAGTCGACTTCCCAACATTTGGACGCCCAACTATTACAAGAAGAGGTAAGTTTTTATACTTCACTCGTTTTTCAAGAGTGTTTTCAACATCATCTAACTCTTCTTCATTCTTTCGTCTTTTCATTTTTTTCCTATCTTTACAAGAATTTCAAATATATAAAAAGGTCTATAATTTTACACCATTCCTTCATATACAAGAAGCTCTTTTGCATCAACAGTTACTGTTAAGCCATTTTCAAAAACTTTTGATGCATCTCTCACTTGCGATAACCATACAAGCTCTGGATTAATTAGATGCATTACTTCAGGACTAATAAGATTTTCACCTTCACAAATAACACCTTCAACCAAGCGCAAAAGAGGAATATACTCTTCAGTAATATTTGGACACAGTAGTATTTCTCCTACTTTTTTTCGTAATCCTAAGAAAGCTTCTTCCCCAGAATTTGCTCGCACAATACGCCCTGAAGCACGTGTTTTTTCTGGGTTTGCAAAACCGCCCAAAGAAGCTCGTGCAAGTATATTTCCTACAAGTAAGATACGAACTGTATTTGTCATTACAGGGCTTGATAAAGGAATCCCCGCACAAACAACTACACGATCTGTAAAAGACACCGCGTCATAATCTATAGCCATCTTTACTGCTGTTTGAATCATTTCTTCCGAATCGGTTGCAATAGTATTAATAAAAGGGAAAACCCCCCAATGCAATTGCAACTGTCTTGCAACTTTTTCATCTGGTGTCATTCCTAATATAGGTTGCTCAGGGCGGAACATACTCAATGTTCGAGCCGTGTTTCCGCTAAGAGTTGGCGTTATCATTGCAGCAGCTTCTATGTCACGCGCTGTAACATATGCACTATGAGCAGTTATTTGTGACATATTTTCACGTTTAATAACTGACTTTCGTTCGCGCATTTTCATTTTAAATTCTGTCGAAGGCTCAACGCAGGTAGCAATTCGGTTTAATGTTTCTACAGCCTCTACAGGATAAGATCCATTTGCTGTTTCACCTGATAACATCACTGCGTCCGTTCCATCTAATATTGCATTTGCAACATCAGTTAGCTCAGCTCGTGTAGGCCGCGGGTTAACTACCATCGATTCAAGCATTTGTGTTGCCGTTATAACAGGCTTTCCCGCTTTATGACATTCGCTAATAATATGTTTTTGAGCAAGCGGGATACGTTCTGTTGGTAGCTGAACACCTAAATCACCTCGGGCAACCATAATCCCATCAGAAGCTTCAATAATTTCTTTTATATTATCTAAGCCTTCTTCATTTTCAATTTTAGATATAATACGAGCTCGAGAACCTAGTGATTGTAAATATTCTCTAATCTCAACTACCTCTGAAGCAAAACTTACAAAACTTGCTGCAACAAAGTCGACATCCATACTTACACCAAAAGCAATATCACTTTTATCAGCCTCTGTCATAATAGGAAGCCCTGCATGCAGGCCAATAATATTTACATTCTTCTTGCTACCAATTTCTGCATTATTTTTTACAACACATAATACTTCGCAGCCGTCATTTTTTTCCACTTCTAGCTCTAACAATCCATCTGCAATAAGCACGCGCACACCCTTATGCGCACGCTCAGGAAAGTCTTTCCAATTTAATGATATTCTTCCAGAAGCATTCTCTTTTGCCGCGGTGGTTGGAGTATCATCAACAGTAACAATAACTGCTTCCCCCGCGTGAAAAGCAACCTTCCCTCCATCTACAACACTACCGGTTCTAATTTCCGGCCCTTTTGTGTCCAATAAAAGAGCAACTGTTTTACCGAGCTTTTTTGCACAGCGTTTTACTCTTTCCATCCTTGCACGATGTTCCTCATGATCTCCATGAGAAAAGTTAAATCGAGCAACATTCATTCCGCTTAAGATAAGTTTTTCGACTAATTCGTCACTTTCTACTGCGGGTCCCATTGAACAAACAATTTTGGTCTTTCTTGAAAACATAATTCAAGTATACCCCAAAAGTATGCAGTATGCAAGAGGAAAGCCTTATAAAAAAATTTGCAAAAAAAAGTATAACCCTGCCTATATTTTAATTTTTTTGAATAAACACAGGTTGTTTCTTTTATACACAAAATCAAGTACAAATATAGCCCTCTTAGTACTTGATTTTACTTCTAAACTTTGCTAAATTTACTCTACATTTTTACTTGAATTTGCCAAAAAATAATATTATACTATATATGGACGGAAAACAATGAATCCTAAAATGGATAACGAAGCAATTAGTTCAGCTGCAATAGATGAACAACTAAAAGAACCTGTGCAATACAGAGTTATTTTAATTAATGATGATTACACAACTAAAGAATTCGTTACTGAAATACTAATGGATGTTTTTCGAAAAACCCAGGAAGCGGCGATACTTCTAATGGAAAAGGTACACCTTTCAGGTTCTGCAGAAGTAGGAAAATATCCCTACGACATTGCAGTTACTCGAGTATCGCTTACACTTCAAACGGCACGCAAAGAGGGATTTCCCTTGCAATGTAAAATTGAGGAGTGCCGTTAAAGCAACCGGAGGATATTGTGAAAATATCGGAACAGCTAAAAAAAGTGCTTGAACAAGCCTTTAACTTTGCACGAAAATCAAATCATGAGTTTTTAACTCCTGAACATATTTTATATGCCTCACTAAATAATGATTATGTTCTTAATCTTCTATTACTTTGCGAAACAGACGTAATATATGTGCGTCAATCGCTTGATACATATTTGAAAGAAAAAATTCCTCAAACAGCTAACAAAGCACCAATAGAAACGATGGGTTACCAATCTGTTATGGGGCGAGCAATTATGCACTGCGCATCTGCAGACAAGCAAGTTCTCGATCTTGTCGATGTTATTGTAAGTATGCTGGATGAACAAAAAAATCACTGTAGTTTTTATCTCAAAAAAGCAGGTCTAACCCGATTACAGCTTTTAGAGGCAATAGGATATGCAAAAAGTGTGGAAAACGAAGATTCTATCATTGAAGACTCTTCTCAAGATATTTCTTCAGAAAGTGATTATACCTCAAACGAACAAGCGCGCCCTAAGAAAATTATTATTACTCACACAAGTGACCAGGGAGAAAAACAAGCGCAAAAAAAATCTCTTTTGCAACAATACACTCGAGATTTAATTGCAGAAGCAAAAGCAGGTCGTTTGGAAAAGCTTATTGGTCGAGAGGAAGAACTTCTAAGAACAATGCAAGTTTTGTGCCGCCGTTCAAAAAACAACCCTATCCATGTTGGCGAACCTGGAGTAGGTAAAACTGCTATTACAGAAGGACTTGCCCAAAAAATTGCCTTAGGAGAAGTTCCAGACCTTCTTAAAGATTACAGTCTTTATAGCTTAGACATGGGCGCAATTATTGCTGGAGCAAAATTTAGAGGTGATTTTGAAGAACGGATAAAAAAACTTACTGATGAATTACTAAAAAAAGAAAAATGTATTTTATTTATAGATGAAATACACTCCATTATTGGTGCTGGATCAACATCAGCAGGAAATCTAGATGCTTCAAGTTTGCTAAAGCCAATGCTAACAGCAGGAAAAATACGATGCATAGGATCAACAACCTACGATGAGTATTCAAAAATATTTGAGAAAGACAGAGCTTTAGCTCGCCGATTTCAAAAAATAGATATTGCAGAACCTAGTGTGCAAGAAACACTATCAATGCTTAAAGGGCTTGCCCCACATTATGAGAAGCATCATGGAGTAACATACACTGAAGAGGCAATTCAAGCCGCAGTAGACTTATCTTCGTTATATATTACCGACAGATTTCTACCAGACAAGGCTATCGATGTAATTGATGAAGCTGGCTCATGGATGCGCTTACATGGAAAATCAACAGTAGATACACAAGAAGACAATATTAAAGAAAAAAAGAAGCCTTCTAAAAATGAAGTTGATGTTTCCCTTATCGAAATGACCGTAGCTCGCATAGCTAAAATTCCTGAAAAAACAGTTAACACTGATGAAAGAGAAAAGCTTCGAACATTACACTATGATCTATCAAACCTTGTTTTTGGACAAGAAAAAGCATTGGAAGCGGTTTCAACAGCCGTAAAGCGTTCAAGAGCAGGATTTTCAAATACAGAAAAGCCATCAGGATGCTTTTTATTTGTAGGTCCAACAGGAGTGGGAAAAACAGAGCTAGCTAAAAGCCTTTCTGAGTGTCTTGGAACAAAGCTATTGCGTTTTGACATGAGTGAATATCAAGAAAAACACACTGTAAGCCGACTAATAGGATCTCCTCCAGGATATGTAGGATTCGAGGAAGGGGGACTTTTAACAGGTGCAGTACGAAAAGACCCTCATGCTATTATTTTGCTCGATGAAATAGAAAAAGCTCACAGTGATATTTATAATATTTTACTCCAAGTTATGGACTATGGGTCTCTTACTGATAATCAGGGCAGAAAAGCAGATTTCAGAAATTCTATGATCATTATGACAAGTAATGCTGGAGCACGGAACATAAACTCTTCTCTTATTGGTTTTGGCGAAAGAAAAGAATCTGAACAAGCTGTATTTGATGCGGTAGAAAAAGCCTTTAGTCCTGAATTCAGAAACAGGCTTGATGCTGTAATAGCTTTTGGCCACCTAAATAAAGAAATAATGAGTGATATCGCAAATAAAGAAGTAAATAAGCTTAATGCGCGACTTGAAAATCAAAATGTGTTTATAGATGTTTCAAATGAAGCCATTTTATTTTTAACAGAAAAAGGCTATTCTGAAGAATTTGGTGCTCGGAATATGAGCCGAACTATTGATGAATATATTGCAAGTCCACTTGTAGACGAAGTTCTTTTTGGAAAGCTCTCAAAAGGTGGAAAGGTAAAAGTTACTGTCAAAGGCGATAAAATAGTTCTTGCATGTACTCAAGCAAAAAAGTCAAAAGTTAAAGAGAAAGCCGAACTAGCATAATGGAAAATTCCATCCCTCCTCGACGCGATGACTTCCCAATTTTGTCAATTCATGACTGGTTTCAGTTTCCTCCTTTTGAGGAAGGTGATGATGGAGTTATAGCTTTTGGGGGAAACCTATCACCAGGAATGTTACTTTCTGCATATATGCAAGGAATTTTTCCTTGGTACAACCAAGGAGAACCCCCTATTTGGTGGTCGCCAAACCCTCGCTTTATACTTTTACCAGATGAATTACATATTCCAAACCGCTTAAAGCGAACAATAAAATCAAAACCATATTACTATTCAATGAACAAAGCCTTTTCTGATGTTATTACACAGTGCGCAAAAGCTAAAAGAGAAGGTCAAGATGGGACATGGATATTAGACGAAGTAATTGATGGCTATGTAGAACTCCATCGCCTAGGGTTTGCACACTCGTTTGAAGCATGGAAACTTGATCAAAACGGCAAACCGACTTTAGCCGGAGGTTTTTACGGAGTACTACTTGGACAAGTTTTTTGTGGTGAGTCGATGTTTTCAATTTTTCCTGATGCTTCAAAGTGCGCTTTTGTTGATTTTGTACAAAAATTTATTTTGTGTGGCGGAAAACTTATTGATTCTCAGGTTTATACCGATCACCTTGCACGGTTTGGAGCAAAAAATATAAGCAGAGATGCCTTTTTACGGCTGGAAAAAGAATTTCTATTTCAAAATTTAGAAAAAGAAATATCCTCTTGTTATACAAAAATGCCTACAATTTTTTGTTCAGAATAATATACTCTTCTAATTCTTCCCTGCTTCGAACTTTTTCTGTACCAAAAAAGCGTACAACACCTTTTCCCGCATTTTTAGCTTCATACATTGCAACATCGGCATTGTGAAGCAGTTCGTTAGAAGAAGTTCCACCTATAGGATAATGAACAGCACCTATACTGCAACCACAGGAAATCGACTTTCCTTCAAAAGTACACGGGTCCGTAAAGTCTTTCATTATGGAATCAATTGAGTCAAACAAATCTTTATTGCGGTTTGCACATGCAAGCAAGACAACAAATTCATCGCCACCATTACGATAGGTTTTACATCCAACTAAAGATTTTTTTCCCAAGCGAACACTAATTTCTCTTAAAAGAGAATCACCTGCGGCATGTCCAAGAGTGTCATTAATTTCTTTAAATCCATCGAGATCACAGAATAGCATGCACCATTCCTTTCCAAAAAGTGTCTCATCCCGAATAAAGGCATCTATATCTTTTAGGAGCTTTCGCCTGTTTGCCAAGCCTGTTAATGCATCACAATTTGCAAGCTTTTGAACTAACAGCTCATTTTGCTTGTTTTCTGTAATATCAACACTTGCAACTAAGTGAGCGAGCTTTCCATCAATCCAAGGGAAAGCTGAACTAAAGACCCGAAACCAGGAACCATCAAAAGGACGCTGATAATCCCAAGAATACGTATTTGTAGGGTTTCCTTCTTCATCAATCAATTTTTTTTGTGGGCAAAAACTGCAAGGCTCGGTTTTATCATCAAAAATTGAGGCCCAACACTTTTTTCCCATCATATTTTCAACACCACCATATGGTGCAGCCATGCTTTTATTTACATATAAAATTTCGTGTGTATAAAAATCATTTACATAAATATCAATGCAAGTATGATCAAGAACGCGGCTTAAAATTTGTTCGGCATTTTTGATGCCTGTTTCATACACTTCGATTTTTAAGACATTAACTAATAAGGATAAAACAGAAAGACAGTTTTCTAAATCAACCTCTCCCCGCCTGTTTACCGTTCTCCTATCTGTTAAGCCAACCAGACCAGAAAACACACCATTTAAGTTTTTTATTGGAACAAGCACATAGGACTTTGCTTTTAGTATTTCAGCAAGTTCTATTTTGGTTGCATCTTTTTCATTTTCACAATCTGAATACAATAAAATAGGAGAATCGCCATAACTGGAAAGCATTGCTTTCTCCATTTCCTCGGAAAAAATTAGCTCATCCTTTAAGTAATCATCTCCATACAAAGGGTATCCTGCAGTTTTTTTCAGAACTGAGGTGGCATCTTTTTGATATATAAAACCATTCCCATAATCAAAAAACTTACACACGTCTTTTAGAAACTCTCTTTTTAAAAAGCCTTCCTCTGTATTTGTATTAATTTTTTTCATCATTAATGAATAAAATTCTATATAACTCGCATCCATTTTTAACATCCCTCTCCGATTTCTACTTATTTATCGACAAAAATTGAGCAAACCTAAAGTGTGTTTTTTAGCATTTTTGCACCGTTGTTGGATTTTTGTATATTTTCACATATATATTATAACACAACTTCTTGTACTTATTCACTATTCTATACTGACAAAAACTCAAATATATACTATACTTACCTTATGAATACATCAAATGCTATAATTTCGGTTGTCGGAGCCGACCAAGTAGGTATCATTGCACGGGTTAGTGCTATATTATCCGAAAAAAAAGTTAATATTATTGACATCAGTCAAACCATTTTATCAGGAAATTTTGTAATGATGATGATGGTTGATTTTGAAGGGGCTCTAATAGGCATAGACGAGTTGCGAAAAGAACTCGATGTTCTAGGTTCTGAAATGAATGTTGGTATACATGTTATGCATGAAAAAGTATTTAATGCTATGCATCGTATATAGGGGACTCAATTGAAACTACTACGCGCCTCTGCCGTATACATTGCTATCTTTTTCTTGATTACAGCATGTTCCTCTACTTCTAATACTATCTCACTAGAGAAAGAAGAGGAAACAGAGAGGCAATACAGTAACAATTTGCAAAGCACAAAAGGTATGAAAGATGCTGTTGCATTTAATGAAATATGGGCATATGTTTTAGACGGTAGAGAAGAAAGCCTTTTAACAACGATGCCAATAACAGATGTTGGGTATTTTGGAGCAGAAATTAGCAATCAAGGATTTTTGACTGCAGTTCCCAAGGCGGAAAAACTTGATTTTTATGAAGGGCGCGTCCACCTAGTCGCGGTATGTAATCATTATGGAATGACACATATGATGCTTAATCCCGAATATCCATTTCGAGAAAAACTTATTGATGATTTAATTCAAGCAGTCTTGATTCATAATTACGATGGGCTTCAAATTGATTATGAACTTGTGCTAGCCGCAGATAAAGAATATTTTTTATCATTTTTGCAAGAACTAGCACTACGAATAGAAAAGCTTCCACCAACAAATAAAGTTGAAAAAAGGGTTTTTTCTGTTGCTGTTCCAGCAAGAACTCGATACTTAACAGAAGACGCCTTTGACTACAAACAAATTGCAGATACAGCAGATAGTGTTTTTGTTATGGCGTATGATGAACATTGGAGCGGAGGAAAACCAGGTCCCGTTTCTTCTTTTGATTGGGGGAAAAATGTAGCATCCTACGCCTTAGAGGTAATTGGCGAAGAAAAATTAGTTATGGGGCAACCCTTTTACGGGAGAACATGGGGAGATACCAATGGAAACAGAGCTTTTTTTCACTCTGGTATGATGCGTCAAGTAAATGATTTTAATGTAAAAAATCTGGAGAGAAGTGAAAACATTCTACATTTTACTTATACTCTACCTCTTACTATAACAGGCTACTTTGATGATGCTGAGTCGATAAAAGCCCGCTCAATAATGTATAAAAATATGAATATTACAAAAACAGGTTTTTGGTGTTTGGGGCAAGAAGACCCCAATGTATGGCCAAATTTAAAAATCACGGAGGACTAAAACAATGATGTTTTCACCAATAGAAATTCAAGAGACACTTGATATGTTTATGCAATACAAGCTCGATGTACGTGCTATCACAATGGGCATATCACTCAGAGACTGTGCTTCAAGTTCAGGAAAAGAAAGCCGTACAAAAATGTATGATAAAATCATGAAGTATGCACAAAATCTTGTATCAACAGGAAGGGATATCGAAAAAGAATATGGTGTGCCTATCATTAACAAAAGAATTTCTGTTACTCCAATAGCTATGGTTGCAGAAGCCTCAAGCGATGAAAACTATGTTGAATGGGCTATAACCCTGGATAAAATAGCTAAAGAATTGGATGTTGACTTTATTGGTGGGTTTTCTGCATTGGTACAAAAAGGAAGAACAATTGGAGACACACGATTAATCAATTCCATTCCTGAAGCCTTAGCAGTAACAGATAGAGTGTGCTCTTCAATAAACTTAGGGACAACAAAAAGCGGTATAAACATGAATGCCGTAAAAGATATTGGTGAAATTATTAAGCAAACAGCAGAGCGAACTAAAGATAAAGATGGACTTGGATGCGCAAAACTTGTAGTGTTTTGTAATGCACCAGAAGATAATCCCTTTATGGCAGGTGCCTTTCACGGACCAGGAGAAGGTGAAGCCGTCCTTTCTGTAGGTGTCTCTGGACCAGGTGTTGTTGCTGCTGCTTGTAAAGAATACGAAGGACGACCTTTAGACGAATTAGCAGATGGAATAAAGAAAACTGCCTTTAAGATTACTCGTATGGGACAACTGGTAGGTACAGAAGCTGCAAAAAGGCTTGGTGTATCTTTTGGTATTTTAGACTTATCCCTTGCTCCAACTCCTTTTGTGGGCGATTCTGTAGCCCGAATATTAGAGGCAATGGGCCTTGAAGTGACAGGAGCCCCAGGTACAACTGCTGCGCTAGCGATGCTTACCGATATGGTAAAAAAAGGTGGAGTAATGGCGAGTGGAAATGTTGGTGGTTTATCGGGTGCCTTCATACCTGTTTCAGAAGACGAAGGAATGATTGCTGCTGTTCAAGCAGGAGCCTTAAACTTAGAAAAACTGGAAGCAATGACCTGTGTGTGCTCAGTAGGTCTTGATATGATTGCTATTCCAGGCGATACAAGTGCTACAACTATAAGCGGCATTATTGCCGATGAAATGGCAATAGGTATGGTAAACAATAAGACAACGGCTGTAAGAATTATTCCTGTACCAGGCAAGGGTGTCGGCGAATGGGTAGAGTTTGGAGGACTTCTTGGAGGAGCCCCAATCATGACAGTAAATAAATTTTCATGCGCTGATTTTATTAACAGAGGTGGAAGAATCCCAGCTCCAATACATAGTTTTAGAAATTAATGAATTCCCCAGCAAAAAAAAGCTTTTATAAAACTCTTTTTGTAATTGCCTTACCTATCATTATTCAAAATCTTTTACAGTCTCTTGTAAACCTTATAGATACAGTAATGATAGGAAAAATAGGGGAAACAGAGCTTGCTGCAGTGGGCTTAGGAAATCAAATATTTTTTCTTTTAACACTCTTTTTATTCGGAGTAGGATCTGGTGGCTCTATTTTTATTGCACAATATTGGGGAAAACAAGACCTAAAGGGAATCCATAAGACAGTTGGCATAACTCTGATACTGGCATTTTTTTCTTC